>CAXNFV010000174.1:0-3361 GCA_964201675.1 Ilumatobacteraceae bacterium
ACATCAACACCGTGCGTCTCTTTGTACATCTGAACAAGACGCTCACGGCGAGTTGTGAGCAACTGAACTTGCGCCGGCGACGCACCTTTTTGTGGTCCAAAAACTTTTGCAGCGTCGGTAAACGCCGTGGTTACATCACACGCAACTACAAACTCAACACCTTTGAGTCGCGCTGGCGTTTGAATTGCGCGAACCGCCCCTAACCCGCCGTCCGTGGTGGCAGATCCACCAAGACAAACGATTATTCGTTTTGCTCCAAGATCTAATGCGGCATCAATGAGTTCTCCAGTGCCCGTTGTCGAAGCAGCAACAGCATCATTTTTTTCTTGACCACCCGAAAGTAACAACCCTGAAGCGCATGCCATCTCAATAATTGCCGTGCCTCGATGCAAACGCCAATCTGCATTAACAGGATCACCCAACGGACCAGTGACGAGTGTCGTTCGGTTTGCACCGCCAAGCGCATCTAGTGTTCCTTCTCCCCCGTCGGCTAGTGGACGCTCGATGCAATCATGACCGAGTTGCCAACATGCATGACCGATTGCGGTTGCGACCTGTGCTGCGGTAGCGGTACCCCGAAACTTGTCGACGGCAGCGAGCACTTTCATGCGTTCAGGTTAGATGAGAACGTGATCGCAAAGTACCCGCAAGATGCGCCTAGCCTTAAATACAATGTTTTTTAAAGGCCGACTTCAAATGTCGCTTCTTGCAATCACAATTATTAGTGGCGTCCTATCGCTGGTATTCGCCCAAATTGGTGATGACCCGCCACCAACTACAACTCTCGTGCCAACAACGACAACCGTGCCCGTAACCACGACGATTTATACGCCACCAGTCAGATACATAATCCAACCCGGCGACACACTCTTTGGTATTGCTTCGACTTATTTATTGGATATGCAGGCGTTAATGGATTTGAACGACATTACAAACTCTGACCATGTTGAAACGGGAGATGAACTTATATTTCCACCTGCAAATGGTTTCGTTCCAGTTGCACCATCTACGACGATGAAACCTTAAATTACTTTTGGCGATGCTTCACTGAGATTTCAGCAATCTCTCGCATAATTCTTGCGATATCAAAATCTTTCGGAGTGTAAACCGCGACGACACCCAGGTCAGTTAACTTCTTGCGATCGTCCTCAGGAATAATCCCACCCACCACTACGGGCGAGGTCACACCAGCTTTTTTCAACTGCAACATCACTTCTGGCACAAGCGCTAGGTGCGACCCCGAAAGTATTGAAAGTCCAATTACATCTGGATCCTCATCGCGTGCTGAGGCTGCAATTTGCTCTGGTGTCAAACGAATACCGCTGTAGACAACTTCCATTCCAGAGTCGCGTGCAGCAACTGCTATCTGTTCGGCTCCGCTCGAGTGACCATCTAGACCCGGCTTTGCAACCAATAATCTCGGCGGACCACCAGCAATCGTTTTGACAAAATCTGAAACCTCATTTAATAGATGACCATGTCGACCAGAGATGCCACCCACACCAGTCGGCGCACGGTACTCACCAAAAATGTCGCGCAACACCTGCGACCACTCGCCCGTTGTGCCCCCGACTTTGGCAAGTTCAATTGAGGCAGGCATCAAATTAGATCCGTCACGAGCAGCAATTTGCAAAGACTTGAGCGCCGAATCTACTTGACTTTGATTTCGAGTTTTTCGCCAAGTTTCTACTTCAGCGATCATTTGATTCTCTATCTTCGGATCAACTTTAAGAATATTGTCAAAGCCACCCAAAGGCGATGGCGCAGTCTGTGTAAATGCGTTTACTCCAATGACTTTTTGATCACCTTTTTCTATTCTGCTAGTGCGACTCGACATTGAATTGACGAGTTTGCTTTTGAGAACATCAACTGCTTCAAATGCACCACCGATCGCCAAGATCTCGTTGAGTTCGGTCCATGCTTCGTCAACCAGTTGTGCGGTGCGAGATTCGATTACCGCCGACCCATCAAAAATATCTTCGTATTCGAGCAAGTCGGTTTCAAAAGCAAGGACTTGTTGCATTCGCAACGACCACTGTTGATCCCACGGGCGAGGCAGACCTAGGGCTTCGTTCCATGCCGGCAACTGCACACTACGAGCCCGAGCGTTTTTAGAAAGTGTTACAGCCAGCATCTCAAGCACAATTCGTTGCACATTATTTTCGGGCTGAGCCTCGGTAAGACCGAGAGAATTAACTTGAACGCCGTATCTGAAACGCAATGCACGATCGTCGGTGATCTGATATCGCTCTCGACCTATCCGTTGCCAGAGGTCGACAAACGCGCGCATTTTGCAGATCTCTTCAACAAATCTGATTCCGGCGTTGACAAAAAACGAAATCGACGAAAACACCTGCGGAAACTGTTCATCAGTTACCTGACCACTTGATTTAACCGCATCCAAGATGTCAATTGCATTGGCAAGCGAGAACGCGATTTCCTGCACTGGCGTCGCGCCAACCTCTTGCAAGTGATAAGAGCAAATATTGACCGGGTTCCATTTTGGTGCGTTCGTCGCACACCATGCGATCATGTCAACGATTATTCGTCGTGATGGTTGCGGTGGAAATATAAAAGTTCCACGCGACAAATATTCTTTGAGTATGTCGTTTTGAGTTGTGCCTCGTAAATCTTTTGTGGCTACATTTTGTTCGTCAGCGTTCGCAACATAAAGTGCAAGCAACCAAGCAGCGGTTGCATTTATCGTCATTGAAGTATTCATCTCGCCCGGAGGAATGCCGTCGAGCAGTGTGCGCATATCACCAAGATGTGCGACTGGTACCCCAACTTTACCTACTTCGCCTCTGGCCAGTACATGATCAGGGTCGTAACCAGTTTGCGTTGGTAGATCAAATGCAATTGACAATCCTGTTTGACCCTGTGCCAAGTTCGTGCGATACAACTCGTTTGATGCAGCGGCACTTGAGTGCCCCGAATAAGTGCGCATCACCCAGGGTTGATCGCGTTTGGCGGCTTTGGCTGGTTCACTCACCATTGTTTAAGGCTAGGCGTGTTGCTATTGCATTACAGCGACTGCAAGTTCACGCAAATACTGCTCTCTTGTAATGGCTACCGCGCCGAGAGTTTCTAAATGTGGCGTTAACCACTGCACATCCAACAAACTCATTTCAGATTCTTTCATCTTGCCAACCAGCGCCATTAACGCGACTTTGGATGCATCTCGCAATAAATGAAACATTGACTCGCCTGCAAAAAATTTGCCGACGCGAACGCCATAAAGTCCACCAGCCAACAATCCATTTTCGTCAAAGACCTCAAAACTATGGGCATAACCAAGTTTGTGAAGTTGCACATACGCGTCTATGAACTCGGCAGTGATCCAACCGTTTTCACGATTTGG
>CAXNFV010000175.1:0-3334 GCA_964201675.1 Ilumatobacteraceae bacterium
AATTCTTGGTCAAGATCCGTATCACGGAGCCAATCAGGCGCATGGCTTGTGTTTTTCTGTACAAAACGGCAATGCACTACCGCCATCACTTAAAAATATTTTTAAAGAATTGCAATCTGACTTAAATTTAGAAATAAACAATGAATTACCTGGCCTCGGCAACCTCGAACCATGGGCGCAACAAGGTGTGCTGATGTTGAACACGACGCTTACAGTTCGCGCCGGCGAAGCCGGTTCGCATCAAGGACACGGCTGGGAATCTTTCACCGATGAAGTCATTCGCATCGTCAACAACAAATCACACCCCGTTGTATTTGTATTGTGGGGTGCTTCGGCTAGAAAGAAAAAACAATTAATCAACACCGACAAGCATCACATTGTCGAGAGTGCACACCCATCACCGCTGTCGGCACACAAAGGATTCAACGGTTCTCGGCCGTTTACCAAAATCAACGAAGCATTAGTTATCTCCGGACTCAGCCCAGTTGACTGGCGACTTGGCACGCAACTGAACCCGCCGTTCAACGCGCAAGTTAGTTAGCGTATTAATAATGGGCACCGTGCGTCGTCATGCATTTGTTGAATGCAATGCTGACAAAGTTTGGGCTTTCGTGGGCGCACCAGAGCGATTGCACGAATGGTTTCCGATCACCGAATGCCGGGTTGAAGGATCAAAACGCTGGATAACTCTTGCCGCCGGCATCGTGTTCGAAGAAGACATCATCACCCTCGATCAAGACTTACGAAGATTTCAGTACAAAATAGTTAATAACCCTCTGATCAAGTTTCATATCGGCACGGTTGATGTAATTCCCGACTCAGATAATCGTTGTTTGGTTATGTATTCAACAGATATGGATCCAGAAGTGCTTGCACTGCCAATCGGCGGAGCCGCTGGTGTTGGCTTGGCAAAACTTAAAGAAATATTTGACGGTAAATAATTATGGGTCGCAAGATTCTTTTCATTACTACCGACCAGCAGCGCTACGACGCGTTGGGTTGCAACGGTGGAGCCATCGCTCGCACACCAAATATTGACGCGTTAAGCAAAGCAGGAATCACATTTGATCGTGCACATCCGCAAAATGTCGTGTGCATGCCATCGCGTAGCACAATGATCACGGGGCAACATGTAAGCACGCATGGCGTCTGGATGAACGGTGTGCCGCTGCCCGAAGACGCTCCGAGTATCGCCAGCGATTTGCGCGCGGTTGGATACTCAACTGCATTAATCGGTAAAGCACATTTTGAGCCGCTGCTAGATCCATTTTTGAGATTTACAGAAAATCGTTTGGGCAATCAGCGCCAAACAACTAACAACCCTGCTGATCCGCATCGTGGTTTTGACCACATGGAGTTATCGACACACGGGGCAGTCGGTCAATTGCACTACTCGCAGTGGGTTCGCGACAATCACCCTGAAGCAGTCGCCAGTTTTTATCGGGTCCTTGACAATGAATTGCAAGTTAACGCCCAAGGTGGTGGCGATACGAATGCGCCGCAGTTAAAAATAAATCCAATACCGACCGAGTGGTATCACACACACTGGGTTGCACAGCGCACGATTAGTTGGCTGAATTCTTTGCCTGCCGACAAAGATTGGTTTTGTTGGATGAGTTTTCCCGATCCGCACCACCCATGGGATCCACCAGAGTCTGAGTTGCATCGCGTGCCGTGGCGCGAAGTCGACCTTCCGGCTGGCTACATCGAAGACAAATCAAAGCGCGAGAAAATTCTTGACGACAAATTGCGTCATTGGCGTGGTTGGTACGACGGTACTTTTGTTTCAAATTATGAAGCGCCTGCACATTGGGTGCCGGCAGCATTGACAGCCGACCAAGTTCGCGAAGTCAACGCGTTCACTCATGTCGAAAACGAATTGATAGACGATGCGATCGGCGATGTGCTCGGTGCCATCAATAGTCGGGGTTGGGCAAATGATCTGGATGTTGTCTACACAACTGATCACGGTGAGTTTCAAGGTGATTTCGGTTTACTGTTTAAGGGCCCGTATCACGTCGACTCGCTGATGCGCTTGCCACTTATTTGGCGACCAGCGCCGAGTGCCAAGACTGCGCCAGCACGTGTAAGTGCGCCGGTTGGTTTAGTTTCGTTGGCGGCAACGTTTGCTCATATCGCCGGACTTGAAAAACCCGCTTACACCGAAGCACCAAGATTGCCCATTAGTGATGACGACGCACAAAAACTTGGCCACGAGCGCGTGCTCACCGAATGGGACAGCGTGCTGTTTGGCAAAATCGTGCATCTGCGAACTATTTGTCGCGACAATTGGGTTTGCACCGCCGCACTTGACGGCACGATGAATAAGTTTGGTGAAGGCGAACTTTATGATTTGGCGAATGATCCGTTGCAACATGTCAACCGTTGGAGCGACGAATCAGTTCGTGCGTTGCGTGACGACTTGCTCAGCGATTTATGGGCGAGTCTGCCCGCACAGGTGTTGCCCCTGCGAACTATGGACGCCCCCGTCTAACGATTAATCTTCAAAACATGGAAGTCGGCTTTATCGGGTTGGGCAACATGGGTTTACCAATGTGTAAGCGACTGCTTGCTGCTCAAGTACACGTGAAAGTTTTTGACATCAACCCTGGCGTCGTATCACTCGCCGCTGAGCACGGCGCCACTGCGTCAAAATCAGTTGCTGAGTGTGCATCTCAAGTTGATGTTTTGTTTACGTCTCTGCCCCGACCCGAGCATGTCGAGAAAGTTATGGTTGACAGTGACGCACTGCAAAATCTGAAATCTGGCGCGATTTGGGTTGACCTGACGACCAACCGCAAAGAGCTTGTCATCGAGTTGGCAAGCAAAGCCCCACAGGGTGTGTCGGTTTTAGATTCGCCCATCACTGGCGCCGTTGACGGCGCACGAAATGGCAGGCTCACACTTTTTGTCGGTGGCGACAAATCTTCATTTGATCGAGTCTCACCGTTGCTCGCAAATCTAGGCAAAGCAATTCACTGCGGTTCACTCGGTTCAGGCAATGTGGTCAAACTTGTGACCAATCAACTTTGGTTTATTGCGGCCGCAGCAATCGGTGAGGGATTTGCAACTGGCATCGCCAACGGCGTCGAACTCGGCACGCTGTGGGGCGCGATCAAAGAAAGCGTCGGCGATAGTTTTGTCGTGCGACATGACGCTCCGTCAATCTTTGCGGGACACTATGACCCGTCTTTTTCGCTTGAACTTTGCCTCAAAGATTTAGGCCTGATAAGTGAACTGGGTCAACAAGTTGATGCCGATCTACCAATGACTGCTGCAGCAGTGCATGCATTTACGATTGCCAGCGAACGTTACGGGGCCAACGCAGCCGAAC
>CAXNFV010000176.1:0-3334 GCA_964201675.1 Ilumatobacteraceae bacterium
TGAACTTGGTTTTGCGGATCGGCTGGTGAGCCGTCGATCCACTCAATTAACGACCAATTAAGTTCTGCATCTGTTTGCACTGGTTTTGGAACTGGTAATTTATTATGTTGCAAAAATTTCAACGCCTGCCACTCAGCGTTACGACGCAAACGATTATCAACTGCTAGGTCAGGATAGACCTTGAGTGCAATTGACCCCTTGCTGGACTCAACGCGAAAAATTTTGCTGTTACCACGACCTTCAACGCGTTGTGCTGAGGAGCAATTCAAGTCTGGGCAAACATGTTTGGCGCCAGCCAATATGACGTTTGCATCAATTTCGCCGAACAGCTCGTCTCCGACTTCTCGCCATGATTGCATTGCAAATATTTCTTCACTTGTTGTTGCCACAGAACCAAACAGAATTTTTCTTATATTTTTTGGAAACGATTTGTCGCTCAAGACTTCATCCAAGTCATCAATGAATACGTCAAGTTGTAGTTCGACAATTTTTTTTATTTTCTTATCACGAGTTTCGGCATAAAAAATATTCTGTAATTTGATTTTTGAATCTGAGTCGCCAACTAGTTTTTGATTAATCAGCCATGTGGTTGCAGCTTGGCGAAGCGGTGTCCGTGATTCGTCAAAGTGACCGAGTTCAGTTTTGTGGCTGACTATGAAAATCTCGTGGCCACTGGCCAATGCCCGCAATACAAACTCATAAACTCCGGGATACAAAGATGCAAGATCAATGAACTTTCCGTAAACCAAGCCCTGAACTTTTTGCCAGGCCGTATCACCGTCAGGCTGTTTGAGCAGTTCGAGCTTTAGATCACGTTTATTTAATGTCGCAGTTAAGTCATTGGTTTCGAATCCAAGAATTCGTGCAACTTCTGGAAACGCTTGGTCATAATTAGCAATCGTGTTATCAAAATCGAGGCCGATCCTCAATATCACGCCAACTTTTCTGATTGGATTCGCTTGATATTGAAGTATTTGTCGTCGGTCAACGAGTCTGGCAACAAGCCGCCTTCGAGAGCGTTTTTCATATCGACTATCGCATCTCGAATTGTGTGCTGTGGCACGAAGCCAAGTGTCTTTGAAATTTTTTGAGATGAAATATGGTACGAACGATTGTCATCTGATGGTGAAGTAACCAGTTCAACATCGTCACCCATTACGTCGCGCACCGAAAGTGCGAGTTCTTCAACACTTTGATTTTCGTAACCAGCATTAAATATTTCGCCAGCGATCAGTTCTTTCGGCGCGTTCAATAACACGACATATGCTTCAACCATGTCGGCTATGTGAATATTCGGGCGCAGTTGTTGACCGCCGAATACTGTAATTTTTCGCTTGTGAAAAGCTAGATTCGAAAGAATATTGACAACAACATCAAGACGTTGCCGACGTGAATAGCCACAAACTGTTGCTGGACGAATCGTCACCGTTGTGAAGTCTGGTGACTGATATTCGGCGATAATTTTTTCGCAGTCGGCCTTGAACTTTGAATAGTCAGTTAGAGGCTCAAGCGACATATCTTCTGAAACGTTTGGCTCGCTTTTCACGCCATAAACAGATGATGACGAAGCATAAATAAAACGGCTTACACCGCTGGCTTTGCTTATCTCAACCAATGGTCTAAATGCATCAAGATTGATTGAGCGACCAAGTTCTGGGTCTAAGTCGACACTTGGGTCGTTTGAAATACAAGCCAAGTGAATTACAACATCGTGACCAGGAATTTCAGATTTCAATAATTTCTGATCGCGAATATCGCCCTTAACTATTTTTAAGTTCGGGTGAGCATCGATTACATCGTCACCAAACCACATCAAATCAATTACCGTCACCGAGTGTCCGTCTTTGAGCAGTCGTGGCACCAACATTGAGCCCACATATCCTGCGCCGCCGGTAATAAATATTTTATTTGTCATTGGTACCAAGATACTTGAACCAGTCTTGTGTCGCCGTCGCAATCGTTGCAGGCGTCCACACTGGTGCTGACTTCCAATAATCAATATTTGCTAGAACATTGTCAACACCTTGTTTAATACTGACTTTTGGCTGCCATTTCAAATCACGGCGAATCTTGGTGATATCGGCGTAGGTGCAGTCTGGCTCGCCAGGCCGCTTGGGAATATATGTAACTTCTCCGCCAAGAAGTTCAACCAAACGATTAACAGAAACTGTTTCGCCGCTACCGACATTGAAGATTTCTTCGCAAACCGAACTTTGCGCTGCGGTCAAAAAAGCGTTGGCGACATCGGTTACATACGTGAAGTCTCTTGTTTGTGTGCCGTCGCCAACAACGGTGAATGGCTTGTTGGCTAATTTTTGTGCAAGGAACACACCTAGCACGGCGCCGTATGTGCCCGAGGTTCGTGACCGCGGACCATAGACATTAAACAATCTCAACGCAATTGCGGGCAAGGTATATAACTGCGCCCAGTGCATCACCAACTCTTCACCAAGACGTTTCGTTAGTGCGTACGGGTACTGTGGCGAAATATCGGCGTCTTCTGAAGTCGGATACTTGTCGGGTATGCCGTAACACGACGACGAAGCCGCATAAACAAACCGCTTGACTCCGGCATTTTTTGCCGCTTCTAAAACATTGAATGTTCCATCAACATTGGCCTGAAAATAATCTGCGGGTCGTTGAATGCTCGGCACGATGTCGGCTAATGCGCCGAGGTGAAACACCCAGTCGGTATCTTGAAAAAGTTTCTGCCAACTACCCGACTTTGCAAAGTCGGCCTCAACCAGTTCGACTTGACCAGCAACATGAGCAAGATTCTCTGGCCGACCAGTTGAATAATTATCAATTACTCGAACTGAGATATTTTCGGCAAGTAGAGCATCTACTAGGTGACTGCCAATGAAGCCTGCACCGCCAGTAACTATTGCAGTCGTCACAATAATTCTCGGCTGTCTACTTGGCGCTATTTGCGCTGTCGCAAAGCCACTGCATGATCATGTGACCGATAATCAACTGCAAGTCCTCGGCGATCTGCATGTCGTCAATTGCGAAATGCAACGGGTGTTTCGCGATGTCTTTGCACTTCCCGCCAGAAAATCCAAGAATTGCGAAGGTTTCCATTCCGAGTTTGTTTCCCATTTCAAGAGCGCGAACAATATTCGGCGAATTACCGCTACCAGAAAAAACGAGCAGCACATCGCCTGCATTTGCCTTTACGCGAAGTTGTTCGGCATATACCTCTTCGTATCCGATGTCGTTGGCAAGACATGTCAACACCGCCGAGTTCGCAGCGAGAGATTCGATTCGCAAACCGATACCTCGGGTTAAACCCGCGCCGTAGATGAAGTCATTAGCCAAGTGGATTGCATTGCCG
>CAXNFV010000177.1:0-3327 GCA_964201675.1 Ilumatobacteraceae bacterium
GCCATGCCAATTTGCAGATGATGCCCGGGAACGCCTTCGTGATATGCGGTTGTCGGTTCGCTCCACAACGGAAACCGTGTGCGACCGTTTGCCGGATACCAAGTGCGACCTGGTCGAGTCAGATCTTCGCTCGGCGAGGTGTAATACATGGCGGCTGCGCCACCAGGTGGTGAAATCATTGCTTCAACGCGATGGATTTCTTTTGGAATGTCAAAGTGGTTTTCGCGAATCAAAAACGACATCGCATCATCCATCAATCCTTGCAGCCAATCGCGCAGATTTTCTTCGCCTTTGATGCTGTGCTTCGGGTCTGTGTCCAGAAAATTGCGAACTTCGTCGAGTGTGGCGTTTGGATTAATTTCTTTTGCAGTCTTTATAAGTTCGGCGTCAAGCCTTGCAACTTCGGCGAAACCCCATTCGTAGGCTTCACGAGCGTCAACGTTCATTCCCATAAATCTGCGACGGGCGAGTGCATGTCGTTCTTCGCCAACGCCGTTGCGCGGATCGGCTGCCGGTGCATATGTTTGGCGCAAAAACTTCGCCGTTTGCGCCATTGAGTTTGACGCTTCAACCGCGGCCTCGCGCAGTGTGGTCATTGGTGCGCCCTTCACCGCTGCTGCACTTTCTGCGAACTGGGTGAAAAAACCCGGTGCATTTGTCGTACCCGCCCAAGTTTCAAGTTGTTCGGCAACAATTAGTGCTTGACGGCGAGGAGCAACAATGTTGCGAGAAATACCGAGACTCCAACTTTCGCACATGCCTGCAAATGCTTGCGGCACTGCTTGCATTCGTTCGGCAATTGTCTGCCAATGTTCAACAGTTGAAGTTGGCATCAAATCAAAAATGCTGCGAGCAGAATCAACATCACCAGCGATCACGCGAATCGAGCGCAGATGTTCACCCGCCTCGTATTCAAGTGTTGACATCTCAAGCGAGTTTCGCAGCACTCCCGCAGCCAACCGGTCGCGATCAGCAGTCGTGTCGAGTGTGTTCAGAGTTGCAAGTGTCGAGCGAGTTATCTCGTTTCGCTCAGCGTGACCGCGTGGGCTGAAGTCAGTCATTTCATGGTCATGACCAGCGATGCCGAGTGCAGTGGCGAGCCCCGGATCGGTTGCGGCAAGTTGCTCAATGTATTGATCGGAAAGTTGGTACACAGGTGATAGTTGTTCATCAGTTTGCGATTTAGTCATGGCTTTACCCTAGGCAGTTTTCATGTAATGCTCAAAGTGTGTCGAATCGGCAACTTGCCTTAATCACGGGTGCTTCTTCGGGCATTGGTCGAGAGTTTGCGATGATGTTGGCAAAAAGTGGATATGACATCATCGCAGTAGCGCGCCGTCGCGAACTTCTTGAATCTCTAGCCAGCGAACTTCAAGCATTTGGAGCCCAGACGCGTGTTGTAGTTGCTGATCTGAGCACGAGTGCGGGTGTGCAAAGCGTCATTGATGCCGCGAGTGATGCAGATTTTTTGGTGTTGAACGCGGGCATAACTCGTGCGGCGCGAGTTGGCACGACATCAAGCGACGAAATCGCAAAACTAAACACGTTGTTGGCGACTGGAGTCGTCGAAGTCTGTGAAGCAATCGTGCCCCTAATGGTTCAGCGCAAGAACGGAGATGTTGTGATCGTCTCGAGCATTGCCGCGTTTATCCCGATGCCGAAGTCGGCGCTTTACGCCGCGGCAAAAACCTATGTGATGTCTTACGGTCGAAGTTTGAATCTAGAAATTCGCGGTTCTGGTGTGCGCGTTTGTGTTGTTTGCCCAGGGTATGTGCGAACCGAGTTGCATCAGCAGGCGGGACTCGCACATTTACGCAAGCGAGTGCCGAAGTGGTTATGGATTAACTCTGAGGATGTTGTGCATGCGGCACTAGGTGGATTGCGCAAAAACAAAAGCGTCGTCGTGCCTGGAACTGTTTATCGCTTGGCGCGAC
Source organism: Ilumatobacteraceae bacterium (assembly GCA_964201675.1). Taxonomy (GTDB): domain Bacteria; phylum Actinomycetota; class Acidimicrobiia; order Acidimicrobiales; family Ilumatobacteraceae; genus BACL27. Next base: position 1,935 of record CAXNFV010000177.1, read on the forward strand.
CGTTTCTAGGCTCAAGAATTGCCCAAGCGATTTGGGGACGCACGACTAAACGTAAATAATTTGCAATTAGTTTGTCGATTTGTCACGCAGGTGGCGACCTACGTATGCAATCACGATTTCATTTGTTTTTGTGTCGTGATAAAAGTGAATACGGGCATCGCCACAACGAATATGGGGTTTCGCCAAGACGTTTTCACCCTTCCATTCGATTGCATAATCTTGCGCATATCGATGCTCGGCTTGGTCGCTAATCGATGCAGCAAAGTTGCTTAGTTGTTGATTGCAATAAATATTGAACACATTCGGTGCAAAGTCGCCACGTTGCAAACGAGCCGCCAAGTTATTGAGTTCGACCAAGTTGGAGTAGATTCGCCGACCGTTCATTAGATGAGATTCATTTGCAGAAGAAATTGCTCGTTGATGAAAAACAATATTTGACAAGTTTTTTTGGGCAAACGCAACTGCATCTGAAACACGGTCGAGGTAACTCTTGTCATCTTCCATCATCAAGAAAGTCGCAAGTTGGGAATAGGCACGATCTCGTTCTTCGGTTTTTTGTGCGCTAAGCATGTCGGTGAGCGTTGCATTTTCAAGCAGGCTTGCATTCTCTTCAAGTAATTCTTTCACCACATTGTTCAGATCAATATTTTCTTGCTGTAGCCCTGACTGTTGCGATGGTATTGTTGTTTTCGGCGCTTTATTGGTTTTCGCTGTAAGCGTATTTTTGTGCGGCTGCGATAAGACCAGGGTTGCAAGTGAGCCGACCGATGCGGCGATCAAATGGTCTACGAGTTGATCGTCGTCTTGCTGATGAAATTTCTCAGGTGCGGCGCCACGCGGCCAAATAATAGTTATCCAACTTGAACCGATAGCTTTCGCGCCGTATAAGTTATTGAACGCTTCATCAGCAACATGCGATGAAACATGGGCAAGATGGGCGATGCCGGCTAGTTGCTTGGCTGTTTGAGAACTGGTGATAGCGGCAGGTTTACCCACGATCACTTCAATGACAATTGGCAATCGCCGACTTGGTGCTTCAGCAAACGCGGCAAGTGATTGACCGCTCAGTTGGTCGTTGGCAATGGTGATTTGTGCATCAATTATTTTTTCGGCGTCGCGGACTTTAAATAATTTCACGATTTCAAGAGTCAATTTATTGAGTCGTGGTTCTGGCCGGTCGATTGTACGCCGTGGCAAAAGTGCGGCTTTTGTTGGCCGCAATGTGCGACGAAGATCGAAGTACAACTCATCTTTCGAGGTGATCAGAGTAATAGTCGTGCCACGAGCGGCGGCCTGTTGCGAATCTTGTTCGAGCACATCCACGCGAAAAATCGGGTCATTCGCACTATGGCGCACATTGACCGGTGTCGCATTAGTGCGTTTTTCTTCTGGG
>CAXNFV010000178.1:0-3322 GCA_964201675.1 Ilumatobacteraceae bacterium
AAACGGTGTCTTCATATTTATGTCAACTGTTTTATCCCAACCTGATTCAGGAAACTCATCGAACTCTGCCATCCACGCGGCGCCAGCATTGTTTACCAAAATGTCAAGTGTCGTTTCACGTTCGGCCATTGCTGCCGCCAATGCCGCGACACCAGCCTGAGTTGAAAGATCACCAGGAATCGAAATGCATTCGCCGTATTGCGAGAGTTCTTTGGCTGCAGCATCGCATTGCGCCGCTTTGCGTGCAGTGATGTAAACACGCGAGCATCCGTGTTCTAAGAAACCCTGCACGATCATCGCGCCGATTCCACGTGAGCCGCCAGTTACTAGTGCAATACGATTTTTAAGTGAGAAGAGATCTTTCATCTTCACGATGCTACGACAGGCAATTGCTTGCAGACCTAGGCAAGAAATTACGCACAAGCTTTGGTAGTAAAGTAGTAGCATTATGGTAGTATTAACGCAGATGAAACTTAGTGTGAGTTTGCCCGACGATGAATGCGAATTTCTTGACCAATGTGTTGCAGATGGTTTGTATCCGTCTCGATCAGCGGTTTTACTTCGAGCTCTGCGGCTATTAAAGAGCGCAGATCTAGGAAAGATGTACGCAGAGGCGTTTGAAGAATGGAACTTGAGTGATGAAGGAAAACTATGGGATGCACTAGATGTTTCTGAGGAAAGCTGAATGCTTAGAGGCGAAATTCGACTGGTCAATTTAGACCCAGCAATCAGTGGTGAAGCCGACAAATTTCGACCGGCAGTTGTGGTGAGTAATGATGTCTTAAACAATGCAACCAGGGCATTAGATCGTGGGGTAGTGACTGTCGTGCCAATTACTTCCAATATTCACAAGGTGTATCCATTTCAGGTTCGTTTGCCGCGCAAAGTTACAGGGCTCAGTGTCGATTCGAAAGCACAGGTCGAACAAATTAGGGCAGTTGCAATTAGCCGGCTGGGCAAGCGCGTGGGTCGGCTTTCTGCTGATTTAGAAGAAGATTTAAACGTCGCTCTGAAATTACATTTGGCTCTCTGACTAAAAGCCATATCGGGTGAGAGCACTAGCGTGGGGTTATGGCCGCACCACGCATGCACTCAGGAATAACCACCGACGACTCAATGAACTTGGCGATGTCGCCCGGCGCAGTACCGCTATACGAAGCAGTGATCACATTTATCAAAAATGAGATTGATCCAGTGACTGATGAGTATTTCAAACTTGGCGAAGGTCGACCAGATCGATGGCAATATGGCAAGGGCCAACTCGAGCTTCTTGAATCGGTTAAGGCCAAAGCCAAAGCCAACGGATTATGGAATTTCTTTTTGCCAAACTCAGAAACTGGTCAAGGTTTGTCAAATCTTGATTATGCCTACATCGCGGCTGAACTTGGCAAGAACCCGATTGCGTCTGAATGTTTAAATTGCAGCGCACCCGATACGGGCAACATGGAAGTGCTCGAACGCGTTGGTACACCTGAGCAAAAGAGACAGTGGCTTGAGCCATTAATGAACGGAGAGATTCGTTCGGCGTATGCGATGACAGAACCAGATGTGGCTTCGAGCGATGCGAAAAATTTAGAGTGTCGTGCGATTCTTGACGGCGAAGAATGGCTGATTAACGGAGAGAAGTTTTATATTTCTGGTGCTGGCGACCCGCGGTGCAAAATAATGATTTGCATGTTGCAGACCAGCCCAGATGGCCCACCGCACGGTCGGCACTCGCAAATCTTGGTGCCAATGGATACACCTGGAGTTGAAATTCTTGGAGCGATGCACGTGTTCGGTGAAGATGATGCGCCACATGGACACATGCATTTACGGTTCACCGATGTGCGTGTGCCGAAGTCAAACATGTTGTTAGGCGAGGGTCGCGGTTTCGAAATTTCTCAAGTACGCCTTGGGCCTGGTCGAATTCATCATTGCATGCGTTCAATTGGTGCTGCCGAACGCGCGCTCGAATTAATGGTGCGTCGCGGGCTCAGTCGCGAAGCGTTTGGCAAACCGATTGCTCGTCTCGGCAAAAACACCGAAGTTATTGGCAAAGCACGAATTGAAATTGAAGCGATGCGGTTAATGGTTTTGCGTGCGGCACGCGCGATGGACACGATGGGCAATGCCGAGGCACGAGTTTGGGTTAGCGCAGTTAAGGCAATGGTCCCAGAGCGTGTCTGCAAAATTATTGATGAAGCGATGCAAGTGTTTGGTGCAACTGGCATTTCACAGTGGACACCGTTGGCGCGCATGTATGCGGGGCAACGCACTTTGCGACTTGCCGACGGACCAGATGAAGTGCATTGGCAAGTAGTTGGTCGCGCGGAAATTTCGCGTTATGAACCCGCTAGTTTAGGTAAAAATGTAAATTCGGCACGCACAACAGGGGGAAAATAATGGATCCAGCAGTAAGCACTTTCGGTCTTGAGCCGATGTCAAGCACGGTTTCTGGGCCGAATGTCGCCGTGACGCTGGCGCAATATGTGACGCCGCTTGGTTCTCGTGCATTCATCATCACCGATGCCGGAATCACCGCAACTGGAATCGTCACCCCAATCACTAATGCGTTGACGACTGCTGGCATGAAGTGGCAGGTGTTTGATCAAGTTTCACCAAATCCGACCGACATCAATGTTGCTGCCGGAGTGGCAGCGATAAATAAGTTCGGTCTCGACGGCACAGTTGTCGTATTAATCGGCGGCGGATCAGTAATGGACTGCGGAAAATACATCGCACTTGCCGCACCAAACGGTGTCGACCATGTTGGTTTGGCATTTGCTCCAGATCTAGATGCGAATGATCGAATTGACTTTTCGACGCTCGCGCCCAAAGCCAGCGCATCAAAACCTGGTCTGCCAACAATTGCAATACCGACAACTTCGGGTACAGCATCAGAAACAAATGGTGGTGGATTAATCACCGACACGATTACAAACCCTGCGAATCATCGCAAACTCACTTTTAGTAACCCGACGGTACGCCCACGCACAATTTTGCTCGATCCGACTTTGACAGTCGGCATGCCAGCAAAGGGCACTGCTGCTTGTGGCATGGATGTTTTGACTCACGCAATTGAGGCCTACACATCCGTTCAGTCAAACCCGTATGCAGATGCATTGGCGTTGCATGCAATTCGACTTGTCGCTAAATATTTGCCGACGGCAGTTACTAACGGCGCCGATCTTGAGGCACGCGCACAAATGCAACTTGCCTCACACTTGGCAGGTCGCTCATTTTCGAGCGGGCCGCTGCTTGGTTTGGTGCACGCAACTGGTCACCCGATTTCTGGGCAGTTACACCAGGCACACGGACAAACTTTGGCCACGATGTTGCC
>CAXNFV010000179.1:0-3311 GCA_964201675.1 Ilumatobacteraceae bacterium
TCAACCACCGCCATCTCATCGACCCCCATTTTGCAGGTGCATGAGGGGTGGTACGCCGTTTCGCCATCACGGCGAACCCACTCAAGAATTTCTTCATCTGAACTAACCGCTGGGCTCGGTGAAATCTCGCCCCCGTCAAAATCCTTAAATGCCGGCTGGGATAAAATCTTCCTTGCTGCAGCGATCGCCTCGACCCACTCTTGGCGATCTTGCGGCGTTGACAAATAGTTAAGACGCAATTCTGGCTTTACGCGAACATCAGGCGATTTAATTCGAACTGAGCCACGCGAATTCGAATACATAGGCCCGATATGAACTTGATAACCGTGACCGCCAGACGGAGCCGTGCCGTCGTAACGCACAGCAATCGGCAAAAAGTGAAACATCAAGTTTGGATATTTAAACGAATCGTTACCGCGGATAAACCCTCCGCCCTCAAAATGATTTGAAGAACCAGGGCCACGACGAAATAACCACTGCAAGCCGATCCATGGTCGCTTGTGGAACTTCAGATTCGGATTTAACGAAACTGGCTGCTTACATGCATGTTGAACATAGACCTCAAGGTGGTCTTGTAGGTTTTCGCCGACACCAGGCAGATGATGCACTGGTTCGACGCCGACACTCTCTAGAAATTCAGAATTAGCAATGCCTGATACTTGCAATAGCTGTGGCGAATTAAACGAACCTCCGCACAAAATAACTTCACGAGCCAAAACTGTTCGCTTGCGACCAAACGGCAACTCAAAATTAACACCCGTGACTTTTTTATCTTCAACGATTAATTTCGTGACTAATGCTCGACACTTAACCGTGAGATTTTTTCGGTGCATCACTGGGTGCAAGTACGCGCGGGCAGCACTGAGCCGCCTGCCGCGACGAACATTGCGATCGAATGCGGCAAAGCCTTCTTGTTTAAAACCGTTGACATCGGTGGTCAATTCATGACCCGCCTGTTGGACTGCCTCAAAAAATGCACCAAACAAAGGGTTCTTTACTGGACCACGCTCTTGTACAAGTGGACCGTCGTGACCGCGAAATTCGTCGTCGCTACCGGCGGCCAGACAATTTTCAAGCCGCTTAAAATACGGCAAACAGTGCGCGTAATCCCACGTTGACATGCCAGGGTCATTCGCCCATCTTTGATAATCGAGTGGGTTGCCGCGCTGAAAGATCATTCCGTTGATACTTGACGAACCGCCAAGCACTTTGCCTCGACCCTGAGTGACCCGCCTGTTGTTCATGTGTGGCTCGGGTTCAGATACGTAGAGCCAGTCGTAGAAACGACTGCCAATTGGAAACGTCAACGCGGCGGGCATGTGAATGAAAACATCCCACCAATAATCTGGACGACCAGCCTCAAGAACCAGAACTTTATTTTTTGAGTCAGCACTAAGTCGGTTTGCTAACGCTGAGCCGGCTGAGCCGCCACCGACAATCAAGTAGTCGTAGGAAACTCTAAGTTTTTTCAAATCGCACCCAACATGCGCGCGGCTTCAAGAGTGTTCTCGAGCAAACAGGCAATCGTCATCGGTCCAGTACCCCCTGGCATCGGGGTGATCGCACCTGCAATGGCTTGCACCGCTTCGAAATCAACATCGCCAACTATTTTTCCGTTAATGCGAGACACACCAACATCAATCACGGTCGCACCTGGCTTTACGTGCGCCACAGTCACCATTCGCGCCGCACCTGCAGCGGCAATGATGATGTCAGACTCGCGACAAACTTCGATCATGTCGGTGGTCGATTTATGCGCGATAGTTACCGTGGCATCGGCACCACGACGCACAAGTAACAACATTTGTGGAAGACCAACAAGTGCCGACCTGCCAATAACTGTCACGCGCTTGCCGACAGTTTCGATATTGTGGCGCTCAAGTAAACGCACCACCCCAAGAGGAGTGCACGGCACATGACCAGGCAAACCACGAACGAGTCGACCGAGTGATTTCTCGGTTAAACCATCAACATCTTTTTCGATCGGCAACAAACTAAGCACGGCTTCAGTGTCGATATGTTTCGGCAATGGCAACTGAACCAAGATGCCGTGCACGTCCTTGTCGGCGACCAAAGCAGAAACCGTTTGTTCGACTTGGGCTTGCGTTGAATTCTCGGGCAGATTAATACCCTTAGAAACCATGCCAGCCTCTTGGGCTTTTTGATGTTTGCTCTTTACATATATATGACTAGGCGCATCATCGCCGACGAGTACGGTTGCTAGACAAATTGCAGGCTTGTCAGCCTTTTCAATAGTCGCTTTAATTTTGGCAACAGTTTCATCGCGCAATTGAACGCCGTCGAGCAAAATTGCCCCACCAGCTGTTCTCGCCGCGACTTGCGTCATGAGAGTCCGACGATTTCGCCGTTCGCGTCAAAGTCAATAATCGCTGCTGCGGGCTTGGTGCCGAGTCCTGGCATTGTTCGCATGTCTCCACAAATTGGGTAAATGAATCCCGCGCCAATTGACGCTCGCACTTCACGCACATTCAATGTGTGACCTGTTGGTGCGCCCCGCAGTGAAGCATCACCCGAAATTGAAAGATGAGTTTTTGCAACGCAGATTGGCAATTTGGCAAAACCGTTGTCGGTATAAGTTTTGATCTGCTTATTGGCAAGACTTGTGTATTCAACTTTCGCTGCGCCGTAAATTGTCGTCGCGATCTTCTCGATCTTTTCTTTAAGTGATGCGTCATCTGAATACAAGAAGTGGAAACTGTTCTTGTCATTGCACGCTTCAACGACCGCCTTGGCCAAATCAACAGCACCTGCACCACCATCGGCGAAGTGAGTACACACTGCAACTCGTGCGCCAGCACCCTCGGCGATCTTGCGAATCGCATCATGCTCTGATTTGTGATCAGTAGGGAAACCATTGATTGCTACAACTGGCGAAACGCCGTGTGCTTTTACGTTTTCAATCTGCTTGACCAAGTTTGCCGCGCCGGCAATTACATCGTCAGGGTTTTCTTTGAGCAAATCCTCTGGCAACGCCTTGCCCGCGACGATTTTGTATTTGCCTGAGTGTGCTTTGAGAGCACGAACTGTGGCTACTAATACGGCTGCATCGGGAACTAGACCAGAGGCACGGCACTTGATGTTGAAAAACTTTTCTGCGCCCATGTCTGCACCGAAACCCGCCTCGGTGATTAAGTAGTCTCCCGAGTGAATACCGATTAAGTCGCCGACAATCGACGAGTTGCCGTGAGCGATGTTGCCAAACGGTCCGGCGTGCACGATCACCGGAGTGTTCTCAATGGTCTGCAATAAGTTTGGCTTGATCGCCTCTCCCATGATTACGGCCATTGAAC
>CAXNFV010000180.1:0-3305 GCA_964201675.1 Ilumatobacteraceae bacterium
TTTTAGTCATCAGATTCACTTTTTATCAGCAAGCAAGGTCGCGACGGCATTAATTGCAAATGTGTACCCCTTGGCTCCGAATCCGACAATTGAGCCTGATGCAACTGGTGCGACGACACTTTCGTGACGCCACGGATCGCGGGTTGCCGGATTCGAAAGATGCACTTCAACAATTGGCCCAGAGAATGTCGCAAGCGCATCGTTGAGACTCCATGAAAAGTGTGTCAATGCTCCTGGGTTAATAATGATCGCCGCGCAACGCGACCGTGCGTTATGAATGGCAGTTACTATTTCTCCCGAACTCTGCGCCTGCAACGACTCAACTTCGAAACCAAGTTCGGCGGCAGTCTGCTTGGCACGATTCATGTGATCGGCGAGAGTTGCGGTGCCATAGATTTCTGGCTGACGCTGCCCAAGCAAATTTAGATTTGGTCCACTGAGAATCAAAATAATAGGCATTGACGATTTAACCATGATGTTTAGATTAGTTGCATTGCATCAAATGCCCGATGTAGGTATTTTTCGCTGATATCACTGACCATTTCGACACCATTTACGCCGTCCAGTACGAAAGTCAGGCCATCAATCGCCTTTTTGTCAAGACGCATTAGATCAATCAATGTTTGTCGATCAGCTGTGTTGGGTATCGCGACCCCGAGTCCGTATGAATCTCGAATTACCTTGTAGTGGTAAACCAGTCGCGCCTCGTCAATGCGTTGCAAACTATGTGCGAGATGAGCGGCGAAAATCATGCCAATCGCCACCGCTTCACCATGCGCTAGTTTGAAATCGCTGGAGCGTTCTAATGCATGCGCAAGCGTGTGACCGTAGTTGAGCACTGCCCGCCCGCCTTGTTCTCGCTCGTCGGCCGACACAATGGAGGCTTTAATCTCAACACACCGGGCGATTCGTGCAGACAATTCGATGGCGAGCAAATCGTCGCCAGTCAAGAAATGATATTTGGCGACTTCGCCGAGCCCACAACGTGTTTCGCGATCTGGCAAAGTTTTAAGCGCATCTACATCGCAAAGCACGGCGCTAGGTTGCCAAAATGCACCGACTAGGTTTTTCCCTTGCGCAATGTTCACCCCGGTTTTGCCACCAATCGCTGCGTCAACCATCCCGACCAAAGTTGTCGGCACTTGAACGACTGCCGTGCCACGATGCCAACTTGCAGCCGCAAAGCCAGCGACATCGGTAACCAATCCACCACCTAGACCAATTACGACATCTGATCGCGTTAAGCCAAACTTGGCAAATTGTTCTGAAATCGTCTCGATAGTTTGCAGTGATTTGAACTGTTCACCGTTGCCGATTAGCACCGTCATATGAGGCAACGAGAGTTTTACGGCGAAAGGAATATTCTCTTGTGTCACAATCACGGCGCGTTTTGCCGTTTTGGGTAGAAAGTTTTCAATTTCTTTTGAAACACCACTACCAACGAGAACCGGGTATGACCTGTCAGCAAGACCGACTGTGATTTTATGATTCGTCATCGGATCGCACTATTCTCGGTTGATTCTGTCAGCGACGCAGAGCCAGTTTCTAGCGAGCACAAACTTATAATTCGCTCAACCACTTCATCGATTGTCAGCGACTGTGTCACAAGACGATGTGTTGCAAGTCGCTGATACAACGGCTCGCGATCAAGGCGCATCTTGTTTAGCGAGCCGACCGGATCGCCGTCTAACAATGGCCGATGCTTGCCGCGACCAGTGCGTGAAATCAAAGTGGGCGTTGGTGCATCCAACCAGACGATGCACTTAGAATTTTTCTGCAATAAATCACGATTTGATTGCGAGATGATCGCACCACCTGCTACCGCCAGAACTATTGAGGATTTTGCGTCACACAAATCGACGAGGGCCTGCGACTCAAGTTTGCGAAAAACATCTTCGCCCTGATTTTCAAAAATCTCACGCACTGAAGTCTTGGCGATTTTTTCAACTGCCTCGTCACTATCTCTAAAAACCAACTTCAACCGCAATGCCAATGCACGACCAACCGACGTCTTTCCCGAGCCCATAAGTCCGATCAGCACGATCATTTTCTTTGAGTCACCAACGATCATGGCATCAGAAGTCATGGCACCAGACGAAATCAGCAAATCTAAACAAAACTAGTCAAGACTCTTCGCAAAATTTTGCACATTCTGCTTGAACTCGGCAACGCTGTCACCACCGAATTTTCTTTGCGCCTCTTGAGCCAAAACGAGTGCAACCATCGTTTCGGCGACAACACCCATTGCCGGCACGGCGGTGACATCTGTTCTCTCTTTGAAACTTACCGTTTCTTGCTTGGTCACCATGTCCACTGTCTTCAAAGTCGGACGATTCAATGTTGATAGCGGCTTCATTGCAGCGCGAACCACGAGCATCTCGCCTGTGGTCATTCCGCCTTCTGTGCCACCTGCAAGTGAAGTTTCACGTTTATACGAGCTATCTTTTGCATCCCAGGTGATTGCATCATGCGCCAGACTGCCGCGTCGCGATGCGGTTTCAAAAGCATCACCGATCTCAACGCCTTTGACGGCCTGAATGCTCATGATCGCTTGCGCCAAAAGTCCGTCAATCTTTCGATCCCAATGTACATAACTTCCTAGACCAACCGGCAAACCGTAAGCCAAAACTTCTACGATGCCACCCAAACTGTCACCATCTTTTGCAGCCGCTTCAATCTCGGCGATCATTTTTAACTCGGCAACCGCGTCAAAACAACGCACGGATGACTCATCAATTTTCTTCAAATCATTGGGTTGCGGTCTGGCTATGTTTTCGTTGCGGGCGCTTCCTAGTTGCAAGACATGCGACATAACAGAAACACCTACTTGTGCCAAAAAGACTTTGGCCAGCGCACCTGCGGCGACTCTGGCTGCGGTTTCTCGTGCGCTTGCTCGCTCAAGCACGTCGCGAGCATCATCAAAACCATATTTCTGCATACCGGTTAGATCTGCGTGACCAGGTCGAGGTTGGGTCAATGGTTTTTTGGTTTTACCCGGCGCAGGCGACATTTCTTCATGCCACACATCACTGCGAAACCACTCGCTGTTTTTAATTTCAATCGCAACCGGGGATCCAAGTGTTCGCCCGTGACGAATACCGCTTAGCAACACGATTTCATCTTCTTCAAATTTTTGACGCGGACCTCGTCCGTATCCAAGGCGTCTGCGAGCCAACTCATCGCTAATGTCTTTTGCGACCACAGTCATACCAGCGGGCAGACCTTCAACGATGACTACAAGTGCCTGACCGTGGCTTTCACCGGCGGTTAAGTAGCGAAGCATAAATAACAGGCTACCGCTGACA
>CAXNFV010000181.1:0-3303 GCA_964201675.1 Ilumatobacteraceae bacterium
TTGCAAATAGCGCGTTTGAGAATTTGCAATGACTACCAATTTTGGGTACTCCCCAATATCCCCTTCACACCAATCAGCAACTTTTGGCCAGACTTCTTGGTAAACACAACCTTGAATAAGCTCGCGCAGTCGATATTGAATGTCTTCGCACCAACTAACCCCGAGCGGTGCTCGACTCAACATTGGACAACCCGCCGTAGCCAGAACTGCCACGTCGTAGCCGAGTGCATTGCCAGCGTTGATCACTCCATCTGCGTAAGCACGGGCTTGGGAGTCTCCAAACAAAAATATCTTGCCCTGTGAGTTGGCAACAGTGAATGTGCAAGCCGTCTGCGGCCACGTATCTTGATCGGCCGTGAATCCACAATTCTCTGCTGCACCAGCCATCGGAGCGACATCAGGCTCTTCAAGTCCAAGACCTGTGCGCGCCAAAGCGTCGGTTGCGATACTGAAACTGACTGGCAAGATTATGCAAATTGATGCGAGGCCGAGCGCTCGAATACCAATGATTTGAGAATTTTTTCGAATCGGCTGTTCAATCAGTCGATATGAAAGCGCCGTGGGAATCAAAGCCAAGACACCCGCCAAGAGTGCATAAGTTGTATTCTCAGGCCACAGAGTCAAAGAAAAAACAATTAATGGCCAATGCCACAGATACCACCCATAGGACACGTTGCCCAATGCAACCAACGGAGACCATGTCAAAATTTGTTGTGCAAATTTTGAGCTATCAGCCGAAAAAATCAAACATCCTGTTGCGACAACAGGAATCAAGGCGACGACACCAGGAAATGGTAAAGATATTTCAAGTTCGACTGCAGACCAAATAATCGCTGCAAAAGAAACTAAAAACAATAAAGGAGACAGTTTCATGAAGAACTTATTTTGTTTGGGAATCAATACCAACAACACGCCGATGCCAAACTCCCAAACGCGTGACGGTGTGCCGAAAAATGCGAAACGCTCAGGAAACGGGGTGATCCGATTGCCGAAAGAGAGCAGCGCACCAAAGACAAAAGATGCAGAACTTATCGTCACAACTGCGATCGCGAGCGTCGTTCGCTGCGACCTTCTATTCAGACGTGAGGTTAGTTTCCAGCCAATAAATAAGGCGACAGGCAAAATTAGATAGAACTGCTCTTCAACCGCCAGCGACCACATATGGCGAAATGGGTTCGCCTTCAAAGAAAAGTAAGTGTCTTGCAAAAACAAATATGCATTTGCCAAAAATAAAGTTGTCGCTTGTGCTGTTTGTGCGACTTCGCGTTGACCTGCGAAAGGCGAAATCACAAAAACCGAAAGCGCAAGCGTTGCAACTGTGACTAGACCAAGTGCCGGCAACAACCGCCGAGCGCGCCGAGCATAAAAGTTACGGAAACTAATCGCACCAGTTTGATCAAGTTCGCGAACCAATAATTGTGTGATTACAAATCCGGAAATAACAAAAAACATGTCGACACCAACAAAACCACCAGGCAAACCGATACCCGAGTGATATATAACAACAAGCAAAACTGCGATTCCGCGTAAACCTTGAATGTCATCACGAAACTTTGATTCGTAAACGATTGACATTTGAAACAGCCTAGAACTTCGTGGAACTTCTAGTTTGACAACAGGGCCAATGGCGTATTGTGAGTAGTTGTGTCGATTGACCCGCGAACTCCTGTGCTTGTTGGACAAGGGCAAATCGTCAACCATGCAGCGACGTTGGCTGATGCACGCGAGCCCGCGCAATTAATCGCCGAAGCAATTCGAAGTGCGGCGAGCGACGCCGGATTAAACACCGTGCCCGACGTCGATGCACTAAACATCGTGCGTATGTTGTCGTGGCGCTACGCGAATCCTGCTCACACTGTTGCCAAACTTCTTGGGATTAACACCCGTGCCGATGGCATAACCCCGCACGGCGGCAACATGCCGCAATTGGTTGTCAACAAACTTGCAGTTGAAATTCAAAAAGGAGAACTAGATATCGCGATAATTGCTGGCGGTGAGTCAAGTTATTCGCGATCGCGGGCGCAACGCGAAGGCACAACACTCAACTGGACGCCAGAAGCACAGGGCACTCCAGCACCGCACCAAATTATAGATGATGCGGCGATGAGCAGCCCCGAAGAACTCGCGCGGAAGATTTTTTTACCTGTGCAGATTTATCCCATGTTTGAAACTGCAATTCGCGCCAAAGCAAAACGAAGCATCGCCGAACACGATCAACTTGTTAGCGAACTTTGGTCACGATTCAGTGGCGTGGCTGCGACGAACCCAAATGCTTGGAGTCAATCTGCGCTTAGTGCAGAGCAGATTCGCACCGTCACACCTAAAAATCGGATGATCGGCTCGCCATATCGCAAAGTGATGAACTCAAACAATCAAGTCGACATGGCTGCGGCGTTAATTATTTGCTCAGCCGAGAAAGCAACTCAACTTGGCATCGCCAGAGACCGTTGGGTTTTTCCGATTTCTGGCACAGATTGCCACGAGCACTACTACATTTCAAATCGATTTTCATTTGCCGATACACCTGCCGTACGACTTGGCGGCACAATGGCGTGCAACCTCGCTGATGTTTCGCTTACCGACATATCGCTGATTGATTTATATTCGTGTTTTCCGTCGGCTGTGCAACTTGGCGCACAATCGTTGAACTTGTCGCTCGCACGGCAACTCACAATCACCGGCGGTTTATCTTTTGCGGGTGGGCCGTGGAACAACTATGTGATGCACGCCATCGCCACGATGATGACCAAACTTCGCAATGACACAGGTTCAAAGCAAAATGGTTTCATTTGGGCCAATGGCGGTTACGCAACAAAGCACTCATTTGGCGTCTATTCAAATGAGCCAGCCAAAAGTGGTTTTCGCTACGACTCACCCCAAACCAAAATTGATTCGTTAGATAAACGCGAGTTGGCTTCGATGAGTGACGCCGCAAGTGACGTGGCTGGGCAAGCAACTATTGAGGCCTACACCGTGATGCACAATCGCGACGGCGAACCAGAAACTGCCATCGCCGCGGTGTTGCTCAACGACTCGCGCCGTGCATGGGCAACTTCAACCAATCGTCAAATCGCCTCGGCACTCTGCACCGACGAATGGGTCGGCCGCAAAGTCAACCTCAACTCCGACGGCGCACTTCTCTTCTAATTTACTTCTGTTCCAATACTTTCTTAATCACATCAACAAATATTGGCGTCAACATCCGCGACCCATTTACACTCAAGTGATTCATATCAGAATAAATCCAACGATTATTGCTAAACGATTGACATTCAGATTTGGGACAAATTAGTTCTGTTGGAT
>CAXNFV010000182.1:0-3300 GCA_964201675.1 Ilumatobacteraceae bacterium
CACAGTATGCAAAAATATCGGTAATAATTCGCATCGACGGCCGTGGCGGATAAATATATGTACCGCGCGCAATATATTCTTTCAACAAATCATTTTGAATTGTGCCAGAAATTTCAGTTGATGCTACGCCGCGCTCTTGGGCCACCAACTCGTAAAGCAGCAACAAAACTGCAGCCGTCGAATTGATCGTCATCGATGTTGTCACTTTGTCGAGTGGCAGATCAGCCAACAACACGCGCATGTCTTCGATCGAGTCGATCGCCACACCAACTTTGCCGACTTCGCCAGCCGCACGCGGATGGTCGCTGTCGTAACCCATCTGTGTCGGCAGGTCGAACGCGCACGACAAACCTGTCTGACCTGCGTTCAACAAAAACTTAAATCGCTCGTTTGTATCGGCTGCTGTACCAAAGCCTGCGTACTGACGCATTGTCCACAAACGATCACGATGCATCGTTGGATAAATGCCCCGTGTATATGGCGCCTCGCCAGGTTTACCCAGATGGTTCGCGGTGTCAAAACCACTCAGCGACTCGTCTGAATACAGAGGCTTAATCTCAATACCCGAGTCAGTTTTTTTATCAGTCATAAATGCAATCCCAAGGCTACGAGTTTGGTTGCCTCGCCGCGAGCACGGAGATCTCCATCAACCACTCGGGCCTTGCTAACGCAGGCACAGTAACGAGCGTGCTAGCCGCGCGATGGCCGGCCATTGCGAAGTCTCGCGCATCCATAACTATTTTTAGCCGATTGGCAAGTTCTGGCGAATTGACGACATACGTCGTCACCGAAATTATGTCGTGAGCGTTCATTTTTCCTTCGCCAAGAATCGCCAAAATGTTTTGCCAAACGACACTCGCCTGCTCGGCAATATTCGTTGGCACGCTGCCGTCGCGTCGCGTCGGCACAACACCAGAAGTAACAATCAGTTCATGCCCTGCGGGCACATGCACACCGTGCGCATATGCGGCCACAGGGGCAGCCAGTTCGACAGGTTTCAGTTCGCGGGGCATGGTCAAGACCTCTCACGATAAGCCATAATTGGTCTATGAGCAAAAATATCGTTGGCAATGAAAATCTGGCCGACGTTGAAGTGCTCGAGCGAATTCAGCAACGTGTGTTATGGCTTGCAGTGCGCATGGTCGACTATGCCAACCGCGAACGTGAAATACCTCCTGCACCTGGTGGACGCGACGCAGAGTTCAACGTAAAGGTTGGCGGCCACATGGCCAGCAGTGCATCAGTTGTCAGCATTATGACTTCACTGTGGTTTGGTCACTTGAATGGTGACGACAAAGTTGCGGTCAAACCTCATGCCTCACCAATTTTTCATGCGATCAAGTATTTAACTGGCGAACTTGACAAGTCGTATCTAAAGCGACTGCGCACACTCGGCGGTTTACAGAGTTATCCCAGCCGAACGAAAGATCCTGATGTTGCCGATTTCTCAACTGGCTCTGTTGGCCTCGGTGCAGTCGCGCCGCTATTTGCGGCGATGGTTCGACGATATGTTGACGCACACTTCAATCCAAGACCAGCAGCGCGTTTCATCGCACTTGTTGGGGATGCCGAACTAGACGAAGGAAATATTTGGGAAGCAATCGCTGACCCGTCGCTTCAAGGTCTCGGAAATGTGATGTGGATAGTTGACGCCAACAGACAGAGTCTCGATCGTGTTGTGCCTGGAATGAAAATTAAAAAGCTTGCCGGATTTTTTGCCGATGCAGGCTGGCATGTCATCGAAGCGAAATACGGGCATAAGTTGCAAGCCGCATTTGCGCAGCCAGGTGGCGAATCATTGTGTAAATACATTGACGATATGTCGAACGAGAGGTACCAGAGTTTGTTTGCACTTCAAGGCTCGGCACTTCGAGAAAAATTTATTGATGGTGCCCCAAACGAAGTTGTCGCGTTCATCAACGACGTATCCGACGATGACCTGGCACCTCTCGTGCAAAACTTAGGTGGTCACGACATCGAAATGCTGCTTGATGCGTATCGCGAATGCGATCTGGTTACCGACAAACCGAGCGTAGTTTTTGCATACACAGTCAAAGGTTGGGGCTTGCCGATTGCTGGAGACCCACTCAATCACGCGGCTTTACTTTCTGAAACACAAATAGATGATTTACGCAAGCGCAACGGCTTGACACTTGAAACTGAATGGGATCAGTTCGTTAGCGACACCGAAGAAGATCGCGTGTGTCGCGCAGTGGGTGGCGACATCAACAACAAAGAATTACCTGACCGACCAGTGCTGAAGATTCCAAACGAGGTCAGTATCGCGGTTGGCAAGAAACCACTGTCAACTCAAGAAGTCTTCGGTCGACTGTTAACTGGCCTTGGCGCAATCCCCGAAGTAGCCGAACGAATGGTCACAACTTCGCCAGATGTCAGCGTCAGCACGAGCTTGGGCGGATGGATCAACAAATTTGGTGTGTTTAGTTCTGACGAGAAACCAAATTACTTGGGTGACGACCGACTGTTGCGCTGGAACGAAGGCCCTCAGGGCCGTCACGTTGAACTTGGTCTGAGCGAAATGAATTTGTTCTTGGCGTTGCATGCATTCGGACTCGGCCACGAACTTCATGGCGAACACTTGTTGCCAATCGGCACTGTCTACGATCCATTTGTTTGCCGAGGTCTCGACGCCTTGATTTATGCTTTATATAACGGAGCACGATTTATTTTGGTTGGCACACCGTCTGGTGTCACACTCGCCCCTGAGGGTGGCGCGCACCAAAGCACTGTCACAACGTCGCTTGGCATTGAACTTCCGAATATGACATACGCCGAACCTTGCTATGCCCGCTCACTTGACTGGCTTTTATGCAACGGGCTTGAGCGACTCGGCACACCAGACGGCGACAGCATGTATTTACGGCTCTCAACGCGACCAATAGATCAGACACCATTTGAAAATGTTTTGGCTTTGCGCGGTGCCGATGCGTTGCGCGCAGATGTTTTGGCGGGCGGATATCGACTGCACGAACCCACAGACAAACCAACTGATTTGATCATCGCCGCAACGGGCAGCGTCGTACCTGAAGCGCTAGCCGCAGCAAAACTTCTCGAAGCAGAAGGCATCAATGCTGTTGTGATTGACATCTGTTCACCTGATCGCATTTATCGTGGATGGCGTAGCGCTCAACAAAGTGCAACTCGCCACGGGGTCACAACCCAGGATGTCGGTCATCTTGGAACGTTGTTGCATGAGTCAGAGCGTCGCCTTCCAATTCTGACTGTGCAAGATGCGGCAAGTCATTCTCTTGCTTGGCTGGGTTCGGTTTACGGCGCCCG
>CAXNFV010000183.1:0-3280 GCA_964201675.1 Ilumatobacteraceae bacterium
GTGATGTTGGCACGAATTCTTGAAAGATCTTGTTGATCATTGTCTTCGATGTCGTTCTCGTCGTCTGAGGCAATATTAATTTCGTCTAATTGGATAACCAACCGATCGCTCATTGAGTCGTATGCCAAGCCGACTGTGCCAAGCACAAACTCAGGTACAACAGGCATTGACAGTTGCATCGCGTCTTTAATTGGTCGCTGTGAAACATCGGGCGCGTCTGCCAGAAGTTTGCGCAAGTATTCAGACATCGCCGCAACTTGTTCTTTCTCGCACTTTATTGTGATTCGCTGACCTTCGGCACGCACTTGCAACACGAATGTTCGCTGGCCTGGTTCACCGAGTGCTCCAGTGGTAAACGCATCAGTTGCATCAAATTCGTAGTACGAACTCACGACATCCGCAATTCAGATAGATCGCCACCTGTCGAATTAACAGTCAGCACCACGGGCCCAAACGCCGAATATGAAATAGCGCTAACAGAGCAGGTACTGATCACGATGCGTTGAAACAAATCAAGATGCGTGCCCATTGCGTGGGCGACCGCGGCTTTGATCGGGTCGGCATGCGAGAAACAAATCACGACGCCACCTTGATGTTTAGCGCGCAGTGCATCGAGTGTTGTCGTCATTCGAGTTTGCATCTCGGTAAAACTTTCGCCTTTTGGAAATCGAAATATGCTTGGCGCGCGTTGAACGGTCGACCACTCGGGAAGTTTCATTAATTTACTGAGTTCTTTGCCTGTCCAGTCGCCAAAATTACATTCAAGCAGACCTTTTTCGATGATCACTTTCTTCTTCAAAAGTTTGGCGGTCGGTGCGGCCGTTTCGCGTGCTCGTTCTAACGGCGAGGCATAAATCGCGGCGACATTTTTAAGGTTGCCAAGCCGTTGCGCAACCTCTTCGGCTTCTTGCCTGCCCGTATCGCTGAGGTGAAGACCTTTTGCCTGACCAGGCAACAACTTGCCCGTACTTGGCGTTTTGCCGTGCCGAACCATAATTATCAGCGTCGACTTCGGGGCGTGAGTTTTTTTGCGAGTCATCGTAGATCTTCAAACTATCGGCACACCGCATAATCTCGTGTTGTGCGCAAACGCGATGAACTTGACTATTTAGCGAAAGAAATAATTGATTGCCACAAGTGCACACGCCTTGTTAAATGGCGTGAAAAAGTCTCGGTCGAAAAGCGTGCCTCGTATGTGACAGAAATTTACTGGGGCAAACCGATTGTTGGCTTCGGCGATAAGCAGGCTCAAGTTTTAGTTCTAGGTTTGGCTCCTGGCGCGCATGGCGCAAATCGCACTGGTCGAGTATTCACTGGTGATCGCAGTGGTGACTGGTTGTATCGCGCGATGCATAAAGCCGGTTTGGCGTCGCAACCAGAATCGATTTCGCTGACAGATGGTTTGACTTTGCGCAACGCATGGGTCACATCGGCAGTTCGCTGCGCGCCACCTGCCAACAAGCCGACACCCGCTGAGCGCAAAAAATGTTCATCATTTCTCACACGAGAACTCGCACTGCTGACCGATATCAAGGTGATAATTTGCCTGGGATCTTTTTCGTTTCAAGCAATCTGCGATGAATTAGAGATTCGCCCGAGACCCAAGTTCGGTCACGGCGTTGTCGTTGCTCACACAAAATATAAAATCATCTGCTCATATCATCCGAGTCAACAAAATACATTTACAGGCAAACTCACCGAAAAAATGTTTGACAGTATTTTCAAAACCGCGCAAGAACTAGCGCGCTAAAGCTAGTTGGCTCAAACTATAAAGCCAGAAGTTCGCCGCCGCCGTAGACCACGGCGACCGCAGCCAAAAACAAACCGAAAACGCGCTGAAGCTTTTTGTCGCTCATCTTGAGCGCCAACTTCGACCCGAATGGCGCGCCAGCAACAACACCAAGAGTTAGCCAACTTGCGAATCGCCAATCGATACCGCCTTCGATTGCGTGGGTGATCGTGCCCGGTATCGCAAAGGCGCCCACGCAGATCAATGAAGTTGCGACGGCATTTTTCATTGGCAGTTTGAGCCAGCGCCGAAAGAGTGGCACCATCACGATGCCGCCACCGACACCGAGTAAACCAGAAAGTAAACCAGCCACAAGACCAGTCAGAGTCGCCAAAAAACTTTGCGAGTTTCGCAGGTTGGTTTTTGCTTTAGGGGTCACGCCCACTTCAGTCGGTTTGACACTTCGAATCATGTTGATCGAACTCCACATCAGCAACAATGCGGTGAGCACCATCAGCAAGTGGCCGTCGCCAGGTACGCGTGGCGAAACCCATGCGCCGAGAATTGCCGCAACAATGCCACTGGGTGCAGTAAACGCGACAACTTTCCATTGAATCAATTCGCCGTGCCGGTATCGCCAAGAGCCACTGATGGCCCCAGGCAAAATCGACGGCAAGGTTGTGCCAACGGCGAGAACGGCCGAGCAACCTAGTGCGCGTATCGCAGGGGTAGAGATAACTGCACCGCCCACGCCAAAAGTTCCCGACATTAAACCAGTTGCAACGCCAGCGATCAGCGTTAAAGCATCACGCAGTAAACCAGCATCCATGAAGTTGAAGCCTGTTGACGCTCGCTAGTGAGCCGCAGGCAAAGTGCCGTCAGCTTTTTTCTTGGGCGCGGGCACACCAACACTGACAGCCTTGTTGGCAAACTCTGGCCAGCGTCGACGGCTTACGATGCTCAACAACCGCAACAGTTTCATCGCCGTCGCATCTGTCTCTGCAGGACGAGCAATAATTGAGCCATCTTTGATCATTCGGGTCATGACTTCTTCGCCCAATTCAGTTCGCACCACACAGAGTGTCCAGTCGTTATCTTCACCGATGCCACCAGTTGAAATATCTGCGTGCTCGGCAGCGAAATCTGGGCACATCTTGCAACCCTCGCGTGTCCACTTGTGACATTCTTTGAGGTCAATTTCGTGATACGAGCCGTCGCGCATCCAAATTTGGAAGACGCCTTTGATGTTCATCTTGATCATTTCTTCTTTTTTCAAACCGTATTTCGCCAAGAACAGTTCTTCAAAAATTGCATCATCAAAAGTTTTCGAACATAGCAAACCAATATTGAACAAAAATGGCTTGCCGATCTTTCCGGCTTTGCGTTTCCACATGATGGGCAACGCTGATGATTGACAACTCATGCCTACAAGCGCAAGACGATTTAACCCCTCTTTTTGTGCATCACGAATCGCCAAAGTATTAGCCGAATATGTATAGCGACTTCCTGAAGACGCGAGCACTTCTTCTGGAGTGCGAGCAAGACCCGGCA
>CAXNFV010000184.1:0-3271 GCA_964201675.1 Ilumatobacteraceae bacterium
CGTTAGCTTTGGTGCTGGCGGTGCAGAGTGCTGTGCTGGCTGCGGTGCTGGCGCGGCAACTTTTGGCGCTTCAACAACTGGTGCAGGCGATGCAACTGGCGCGGTGGCTACCGGTGTTACGACGACTGGCGCAGGGGCAGGGGCGACAACTGGCGCCACATTTTGTGGTGCTGATCCATTTTTGTCGATGTAATCCAAAACATCTTCACGCGTGATTCGATTTCCAGGACCGGTGCCAACAAGTGAGTTGACATCAATGCCGTGATCCGAAACAAGTCGGCGCACTACTGGTGAAAGCAATTTGTTTGACGCAGTCGCCGAGATTGGTGCTCGTGTTGCAGTTGCAACACTGGCAACAGGTTGCGCCGCACGAATTGGCTGGGTTTGCACTGCGGGTGCAGGCGCCGGCGCGACTTGCGCGACAGGTGCAGGTGCGGGTGCGGGCGCTGGTTGCGGTGCGGGAGCGACTTGGGCAACGGGCGCAGGTGCAACAACTGGCGCAGGTTGCGACGTCGGCGCAGAATTCGCCGCACCAACAACGGCAATCACTGTGCCGACCGAGACAGTTTCGCCTTCGTTTACGCGAATCTCAGTCAGAGTGCCAGCAACTGGAGATGGAACTTCTGTATCAACTTTGTCTGTCGAGACTTCGAACAATGGTTCGTCAGCGGCGACCGCGTCGCCAACTTTTTTAAACCAACGTGTGATTGTTCCTTCGGTGACGGTTTCGCCAAGTTGTGGAAGTGTGATATCGGCCATTTAATTTTCTCGCTATCTAGTCGTTACTAAGTTTGTCATGCGTTGAAACTTCTGCCGGTCAACGAGAGAATCGTCTCACCAAACAGTTCACTTAGGCTCGGATGGGGCATCACGAATTCGGCGATCTCATCAACTGAGGCTTCCCAGTTGACCGCCAAATAACCAGCAGCCAACTGCTCGGTCACCCACGGCCCAACCATATGCACTCCGAGAACTTGCCCTGCAGTGCCATCGGGATTTTTTTTCGCTATGACTTTTACGAGACCATCGATTTCGCCAAGAATCATCGCCCGTGAGTTGGCACGAAACTGATGTTTCGCCACGACTACATCATGACCAGCCGCGCGTGCCTGCTCTTCTGAAGGCCCAGCCCATGCAACTTCTGGATGACAATAAATCGCCCATGGCACACGGTCGTACATAATTGGCGTCGCATTTTCGCCACGCAAATGTTTAATCGACAAAATTGCTTCGGCATACGCCACATGCGCAAGTTGCGGAGTATTGATAAGGTCACCAATCGCATAAACACCAGCTTCACCGGTTTCGCAATAATCATTAACGACAACGAAACCCCGATCATCAACTTTTACGTTCGTGCCGGCAAGACCCAATGCGTCAGAAAATGCACGACGCCCAATGGACATGATCACGACATCAACAATCAACGGATCGCCAGTCGCAAAAGTTATTTGCGTCGACCCATCTGGCAACGAGCTTTGACCCGTTACGACGATGCCTGTTTTGATATTGATTTTCTTTTTGGTGAAACTCTTAACGACAACATTTGCAACGTCAGGGTCGAGACCGGGCAAAATCTTCGGGGCACCTTCAAGAATCGAAACTTGCGAGCCGAGATCGGCAAATGTCGACGCAAACTCACAACCGATTGCACCACCACCAATTACTGCGATCCGTTTTGGAATGGTGTTCAGCATCAACACTTCGTCCGAGGTCATGATTGATCCACCGATTGGAAAACCCTTGATTGTTCGAGGCACCGAACCACTAGCCAAAATCACATTCGTTGCCTGAATTTTTTTCGCCGTACCGTCAGCCATCGCAATGTTCACCGAGCGATTTGCTTCGAGCGAACCCGTGCCCAAAAAGTAAGTGACTTTTTTTGACTTCGTTAATCCCGTTAATCCTTTGACCAGACCATCGACGATGCGCGCTTTGCGCGCTTGGCTGACCGAAAAATCAATGCCGGTTGAGTTCGCGTTGATACCAAATTCTGAAGCGTGAGCGACATGGCGATTCGCAGCGGCAGTTTCAAGAAACGCCTTTGCGGGTATGCAACCACGATTTAAACACGTGCCCCCGATTGTGTCGCGTTCGACCAACGCCACGCTCATTCCGCAAGACGCCGCATAAAACGCTGATGCGTAGCCACCAGGACCTCCGCCGATTACAACGAGATCAAATTGGTCTGCCAAAGGGTCTCTTTCTCACGATTTGCCCTAATTATCGTAGCCGTCAGGTTCGTCAACAAGCCAAAGACTTATCGTGACATGAGAAACAATTGCAGCGAGCCGGCCAACAAAATGGCGACTCCGCAGAGAAGCGAGACAAAAATCAGTTTTCGCGTGCTCACTTCTCTAAATACTAGGGCGCAAAAGACATATATGCGCCGACTCGTTTGCACCTCGCCGAGTAACTAATCTGACTAGAGGATGAACACGCACTCAAAATTCATGCGAAATTCAGTTTTAGTTTTTTCGCTTCTCGCTGTTTCAAGTTGTGGCTCCGATGGTTCAACTGGCACATCGCAAACTGCGGTGAACGAAACAGTCGCCGCATCTGAAGATGCATCAGAAAAGTCTGCCAGCAATTCTTTGCTCGATGCGAAAGCACAATTCACCGCAACACTTTTGAGTGGCGCAACATTTGATAGCGCAACTGTTTTAGAAAAGCAGCCACTTGCGCTATGGCTTTGGGCTCCTGGTTGACGGGCTTGCAAATCTGAGTCTTCCTCGGTCGAGGCTGCATACAAAGCTTTTAAAGGCAAGGTTCAAGTCACTGGTGTCGCATGGAACGGCAGTGGTGGAGACATGCAAGATTTCGTAAATGAAAACGGTCTTTCGTTCACCAACATCAACGACGGGCCCGGCGAAATTTTCGCTCGCTTCAATGTGCCGTACCAGCCGGCCTGGGTATTCATCACCAAAGATGGCACTGTCACGACAAGAATCGGCGTAATTTCAGATGAAGAGTTAGATCAAGAGCTAACAAATTTGGCTACAAGCTGATGGGTATTCGATCATTCGGCAAGCGAATGACAGCCGACAATCTCGAAATTGATTCAGAGAGACTCTGCGAGCGATTTAAAGAATATGACTTCATCAACATTGCTGACTCACAAAGTCGCACTCGCACAAAACTTGCTGGCGAGATCAAGCGCATGCGCATTAAACCGCGCAGTGGTGTGCCGGCCGTCGAACTCGTGATCAACGATGGCACAGGTGAAGCCACGGTTATCTTCAGCGGTCGACGCAACATTCCAGGTGTTGAT
>CAXNFV010000185.1:0-3262 GCA_964201675.1 Ilumatobacteraceae bacterium
CATCTTTGTTGGGCGCTGCAGTCGGATGTCAACTGCTCGCAAAACTAGTAAAAATAATCACCCGAAACGATCTTCCAATTGCATCGCCTGTCGAATCACGAGCACCATTGGGCTGGGATCGTCGTCGATTTATCTCAACTGCTAGTAAGACCGTATTGATATCTGCGATATTCGGTGCCGTCGCGAGCAGGCTCGAGAATAAAAAAATCGCAGAAATTCGTCAAACCACATCAGACTCGCTACCAAAAATCAGCGCCGACAACGGTTTGGCTGCGACAAAGATTCCCGCTGGTACACAGATATTTACCGAGACACCTTTCATCACACCAAATAAAGATTTCTATCGCATTGACACCGCGCTGTCGTTGCCACGAGTTGATATCAAGACTTGGTCACTACAAATTGGCGGCATGGTCAAAACACCACTCAAGCTTTCGTATGACGACCTTCTTGCGCGACCAATGGTTGAGAGCACGATCACGATCTGCTGCGTATCCAACGAAGTTGGTGGACCATATATCGGTAATGCAGTTTGGCAAGGAGTGCTCCTCGCAGATCTACTGAATGAAGCAGGTGTTGATCCTCGTGCAGAACAAATCTTCGGCACAAGTGCAGATGGTTGGACATGCGGGTTTCCGGTTGGTGCGGCGCTCGACAAGCGCGATGCGATGATCGCCGTCGGGATGAATGGCACTGCGCTACCGCTTGAACACGGCTACCCCGCCCGTGTGATTATTCCTGGCCTTTATGGATACGTGAGTGCAACAAAATGGTTGACCAATCTTGACATAACAACTTGGAGCCAAGCGCAAGGATATTGGATTCCACTCGGATGGTCGCGCGATGCACCGATAAAAACACAATCACGAATCGATGTGCCACGCCGCAACGAAACTGTGCGCGCAGGTCGAGTTGCAATTGCTGGTGTGGCATGGGCACAACAAATCGGGATTGAAAAAGTTGAAGTTCGCATTGGTTCGAGTGATTGGAAAAAAGCAACACTTGCACTTGATTTCAGCGACGACACTTGGCGCCAATGGAAATATGAATTTGATGCCAAGCCTGGTGAGTACCAAGTTCAAGTGCGTGCCACAAATAAAGCTGGCGAAACTCAAACGCAAGAAGTCAGTCGCCCAGACCCAGACGGAGCGACCGGGTATCACACAAGAAAAATTAAAGTCGCGTGAATCGCTAACTTAAAATTAAGTTAGGTCTGCCGGGGTTTGACGCTCGTTGAGATGCAAGTCGGTGCCCGTATATGGGTGTGCCAGTGCGACTTCTTCATTGAGTTCAACACCAAGACCTGGCTCCTTGGATGGAATCACATAGCCGTTTTCGAATTGAATCGGCTTCTTTAAAATCTTGGCGTGAAAACCACCCCAGTCTTGAATGCTTTCAAGAATTAAAAAGTTTGGCGTACAAGTACTCAACTGAATATTCGCCGCGCCTTCAATCGGTCCGCAATAAAGATGGGGAGCAATTTGCGCATGATAAGTCTCGGCGATCGATGCGATTTTTTTGCCTTCGAGAATGCCGCCGCAACGACCTGTCGCCAATTGAATAATCGACGCCCCGCCGACACGTAACAAATGGGCGAATTCATACTTTGAAGTAAGTCGCTCGCCAGTGGCGATCGGAATGCTCGTATGCGCTGCGACCTTGGCCATCTCTTCGGGCGCATCAGGCGGAATCGGCTCTTCAAACCACATCGGATCGTAAGGTTCAAGTTGTTTGGCTAAACGAATTGCACCAGACGCCGTGAACTGACCGTGAGTGCCGAACAAAATATCAGCACGATTTCCAACTGCTTTGCGAATCGCTGCAACCATTCGCACACTGCGATCAATTGTTGCCAGCGACGGTTGACGCCCGTCGTAAACCGAATATGGGCCAGCAGGGTCGAGTTTTACGGCGGTGAAACCGCGCTCAACTTCGCGAACCGCAGCCTCGGCAGCGAGATCTGGGTCTGTGTAAAGCGGATGATCAGAGTGCGCATCAAACTCATGTGATGGATATAAGTACGTGTAGCAACGCAACCGGTCATGAACTTGGCCGCCAAGTAACTCGTAAACAGGCTTGCCTGTGTCTTTGCCGCAGATATCCCACATCGCCATTTCTAAACCACTTACGACGCCAGCCGTGCTGAAGTCTGGGCGGTGCGAAAAACCTGAGCCATAAGTTCGTCGCCACATTTTTTCGATATGAAATGGATCAGTACCAAAAACGTAACGGGCAAAAATGTCTTCAGCGACTTTGCAAACAATTTGCGGTGAATATGTGGCCGTATAAATTTCGCCGATTCCGGTAACACCCGTATCGGTAGTCAATTTCACAAAAATAAAGTACCGACCGCCAGTTCGCGGTGGTGGATTGCCAACTACGAATGTTTGAATCTTTTCGATCTTCACATCTACACCGTTCTATTTAGATTGAGCTGTTTAATCAATTAGAAAACAATCACATTTCGTAACGCGTCTCCACGCTTTACGGCTGCAATCGCTTCGTTAATCTCTTCTAAAGGATACGTCTTGGTTACTAGCTCATCTAGTTTCACGCGACCTTGCTCATAGAGCGAAATCAAATTCGGAATATCAACCTGAATTCGTGCCGACCCCATCTTTGAACCAAGAATATTTTGACTATATGCAGCCATGGTGCCTGGGTCAATCTCCGACATCACTCCGTTTGCTGGCATACCGACCAAAACTACGGTGCCAGATTTAGCCAGTAGCGCGTATGACGAGTCGAATGCCTGCTTTGCTCCAACGGTGACGAACACATAATCAGCACCGCGGCCATCGGTGATCTCTTGCACGCGTTTGGCGACATCTTGTTTACCAGAGTTAATACCGTGAGTCGCACCAAAAGTCTTCGCTGCTTCAATTTTTGTATCCGAAAGATCAACGGCAACAATCGATCGTGCTCCGCTCACGCGCGCACCTTGAACCGAGTTCAAACCAACACCGCCAGCACCAATTACGACGACATGACTGCCGGCTTCGACTTTGGCTGTGTTTGTCACCGCACCAAAACCAGTGATCACACCGCAAGCCAGCAAAGATGCACTGGCTGCCTTAATGTCTTTCGAAATCACTACAACCTGTGATTCATGCACGACGACGTATTCGGCGAAACTTCCCGTACGCATCGCTTGCACGATCGGCTCACCAGATTTTGATGTCAGCGGACTCTTGGCGTCAAGCGGAAAAGTAGTTTCGCAAGTTACCGGCATGCCGCGCGAACAACCGCGGCAGTGACCACA
>CAXNFV010000186.1:0-3219 GCA_964201675.1 Ilumatobacteraceae bacterium
GCCGCTTTCGGTTTATGACCGCGTTTACAAATGACTGAGGGTCACGCACTCGCGCATCAAGAAGTTCTTTGTATCGCTTTTGATCAAGAACCAACATAATTGTTTCGTCTAGTTCTATTAATTAGATGCTTTTGATTGCTCTGCAATAAATGAGCGCAAAACCTGATCTGTCGGCATCGCATCTGCGCAAGAGAGTTTTGTTGCAACATAGGCGCCAGCGGCATTGGCGAACTCACCAATTTCGCGAATCGACCAATTGTTGATCAAACCGTGAGAGAGCGCACCACCAAAGGCATCACCTGAGCCGAGACCGCAAACGAGTTTGATCTTGAGTGGAGCGATTCGTATTCGCTCGTCGGCAGTTGCAAGCATCACGCCCTCAGCACCAAGTTTGACAATTGCAAGTGAAACGCCATCAGCAAGCAACTTGTCGGCAATCTTGTCGGGGTCGGTTAGACCGATCGCCATCTCGCACTCTTGCTTATTGCCTACAACGACCGAGCAGTGTGCGATTGCTTCTCGTGCAGCAACACCAGCATCCTGCATTGATGACCAAAAACTTGGTCGATAGTCAAGATCAATAACTGTGTGTTTCTTGCGTCTGCGTTGCGCAAGCCATTGCATCGATGACTTTGCGGTTTCACCATGCGATAACGCACAACCACTCATCCAAAAAACCGCACAACTATCTATTAGTGAAGACGGCACTGAACTGGCGACAATTGTCGTGTCGGGGGCATTTGGTTGTCGATGAAAAATAAGCTTTGGGTCCTCAGGAGGATCAAGTGCGGCGAGCACGACCGGGGTTAAGCCATTTGGTTCGATCGCGACATATTGTGTGTCGACATTCCAAGAGTTGAGCTTGCTGACAATGTATTGACCTAGTGCATCTGAGCCGACTTTCGTCAGTAGCACTGCGTGGTTGCCAAGTTTTGCTGCAGCAACCGCAACATTGCTTGGACTTCCGCCAACACTTTTTGAAAATGTTTGCTCGCCACCAAACGATGCACCAGCCTCTATGCCGTAGAGATCGATGCTTACTCGGCCAACGGTGACGACGGTGTTGTTCATCGGGTCTCAGTTTAAGCACTCAGCAACTAGATTTTTGAATTAGTAGATGACAACGAGTAGTTTTCTTGAATGCGAATTGCAGTTTTTGGTGCTGGGCGAATGGCAGAAATTCGAATCGAAGACATGGTCAAAGATTCGCGGATCAAAAATATTTCGGTTATCAATCGATCGCCTGAAAAAGCCGAGTCGCTTAAGGCGAGATTTGGTATTGAGATCGTCTCTGAAAAAGATTTCAAGCCAGAAGGTTTTGACTCGTATGTGATTACCACTGGTACATCACACCATGCTCAGGCTCTTGACTTAGTTTTAGGACCAAAGCGCAAAATTTTGTGCGAAAAGCCGATTGCTCTTGAACTCGCAGACACTGATGCTGTTTTAGATCGTGCGAAAAAAGCTGGCGCCGAAATTCAAGTTGGATTTCAGAGGCGATTTGATCCACCGATAGCAAAAGCCAAACAACTTATTGATAGTGGCTCGGTTGGAACGATGTATCACATTCGATTTATGTCAAATGATATTCAGCCGTCATCACGAGAGTTTCTTGCGGGCAGTGGTGGAGTTTTTCGTGATCTGCATGTGCACGACTTTGACTTGGCTGAATGGCTTTGTAGCGAGCCGATTGCCGAAGTGTTTGCAACGCGTCGGGTTCGTGAATATCAGCAATATGCAGAATTTGACGACGGCGACGTCTCACTTATTCATGCGATGACACAATCTGGCGTGCAGATCAGCATCTCAGGCACCCGTCATGACCCACGTGGGCACGATGTGCGTTTCGAAGTATTTGGTTCAAAAGATTCTTTGAGCGCAGGTCTTTCTCCGCGAACGCCGCTAAATTTGCTCGATGCCGGCATCGAGTTGAGCAATTCTCCGTACACAGGTTTCGTGGATCGGTTCAGAGACGCCTTCAGAGAAGAGACCAAGGCCTATATCGAGTGGATCGCCGGTAATCGAAATAATCCATGCCCACCAGACTCGGCACGCAGTGGTATCTGTATCGCAATCGCCTGTGAAATTTCGGCGCGCGAAAAGCGCGTAGTGAAGGTTGCTGAAGTCAGAGGATCATGACGCGTTTGAAAGTCGCATTAATTGGTCTAGGTCGTATGGGTCGAGTTCACGCGGCAGCCCTTGTTAAATCAAACTCAGTCGAAGTGGTCGCAGTCGCTGACCCATCGCCAAACGCTCTCAACTTTGCCAAGACTTTGTTTTCTGGTGCAGCATTGTTTGATAATTACAAACAGGCATTGCTTCACGATCAAGTTCAAGCGTGCGTCATTGCATCACCAACGCCGATGCATGCCGAGATGGTGCGAGACGCACTTGAGCATGGCTTGCATGTGCTGTGCGAGAAACCATTGGCGCTTGATACCGAAGTTGCAAAAGAACTTGCCACACTCGCAACAACGGCAAATCTAGTTTTACAGATTGGCCATTGGGGAAGGTTCTCACCACCTTGGGCAACAGCAAAAAAGTTGTTAGACACAGGCATCATTGGCACGCCGATCATGATTCGGCTTTCACAATGGGATGCGAATTCACCCCCGGCAAGTTTTTGTGATGTGACAATAAGTGGCGGCTTGGCAATTGATTGTGGTGTTCACGAATACGATCTTGCCGAATGGTTTTTTGGTTCACCCGTACGCGCAGTTCGTGCATGGAACCTGTCGTTGGTTGAGAAATCACTGGCGGCGGTTGGTGATGTGGATAATTTATGTGCCGTACTTGAATTTGATGATGCAAGAACGGCATTCGTCGATCTCTCGCGAAATTGTCGTTACGGCGATGATGTGCGAACAGAAATTCTTGCGAGCAACGGGGCAATTTTTATTGATCTTTTACCAACTGGTCGAACAAGGTTGGCAACTAAAGACGGTGTTACCGAAGTCTCCGGCTCACTGGCAGTTGACGCAACAGCGGCCGGAGTTGAAAACCAACTAGATGCATTTGCAACAGAGGTTGCAAATCAGGGCTCAATTGATTTTCCAGATGCTGGCGCTAGTGCTCGAGCAACGCAGATTGGTCATGCGGTGAACTTGTCGGCGAAAACTGGCGAACGAGTTGAAGTTTGAAATGTACGAAAAATTCGAAGGTCAAATTGTTCTGCATCAAGACGATGTCGGAATGTGCCACGGCGCCAATGTTGCCTTT
>CAXNFV010000187.1:0-3209 GCA_964201675.1 Ilumatobacteraceae bacterium
AGAAACGACCGGAGTGGTGACGGTTCTCGGCCCAGAAGATCATGACTTGAGTTCAGCCAACAAGGGGCGCTTGCGTTCGTGTGGCAAACCGTTTACTGGCATCGAGTTGCGAATCGTTGACTCAGACACGGGCAAAGACATGCCTATTGGTGAGGTTGGTGAGATTTGGATTCGCTCGCGTCAAGTTATGAAGGGCTACTGGAACATGCCCGAAGAAACTGCAAAGTCAATCGTCAAGGGTCGCTGGTTTAGATCCGGCGATGCCGGGTACTTCGACAAAGATGGCTACGTCTATATTTTTGACCGAGTTAAAGACATGATCGTGTCTGGCGGCGAAAATGTCTATCCTGCTGAAGTTGAGAATGCGCTCATGGCTCATCCAGCGATTGCTGATGTGGCCGTGATTGGCGTGCCCGATGAAAAGTGGGGCGAAGTTCCGATGGCGTTAGTCGTACGCAAACCAGACACACAAGTCACCGAGAGCGAGATTCTCACATTCGCGCGCGAGCGACTTGCCGGGTTTAAGACGCCAAAATCTGTCGGTTGGGTAGACGCACTGCCGCGCAATCCAAGTGGCAAGATTCTTAAAAAAGATCTGCGTGAGCCATACTGGAAGGGTCACACTCGTCGAGTGAATTAACTTGAATTTAAGGATCTTTAAAATCGACGCAAAAAAGAAAGAAAATCTATGAAATTGTCAATGATGATTAACTATATTTCGGATTTTCAAACATCAGCCAAGCGAGTCGCTGAACTTGAGAAGGTTGGGCTTGACATCGTTTGGATCGCCGAGGCATACAGTTACGACTCAATTTCGCAAGTTGGCTACCTGGCTGCTGTTACCGAACGCGTGCAAATCGGCACTGGAATCATCAACGTCTATTCGCGAACTGCGGCACTTACGGCGATGACTGCGGCCGGCTGTGACTATGTCAGCAACGGTCGATTTATTTTGGGTCTTGGCGCCTCGGGGCCACAAGTCATCGAGGGTTTTCATGGCATGCCGTATGACAAACCAATGCAGCGCACCAAAGAGTACATCGAGGTTTGTCGCGAAATTTGGAAGCGCGAGAAGCCACTTAGCTATGACGGCAAGACAGTGCAAATACCGTTGCCTGCGGGTCAAGGCACAGGATTGGGCAAACCATTGAAATTGATCAATCATCCTGTTCGATCTGAGATTCCGGTGTGGTGGGCATCTCTTAAAGATAAGAGTGTTGAAGCAACTGCCGAAATGGCTGATGGCTGGATGCCAGTTTTCTTTTTGCCCGAGAAGTTTCAAAACGTCTGGGGTAAGTCTCTCAAAGCCGGTCAGGCAAAACGTGATGCATCCATGAAGCCTCTTGATATTTCGGCTGGCGGAATGTTGCACATTGATGAGTCGCTGACCCCCGAAAAACAAAATGAGATTTTAGATTTCGCTCGCCCAAGTTACGCGCTGTACGTAGGCGGCATGGGCGCCCGTGGCAAAAACTTCTACAACGATATTTGTCGCGACTACGGCTACGAAAAAGAAGCGGTTGAGATTCAAGATCTCTATCTAGATGGCAAAAAGAAAGAAGCTGCTGCGTTGATTCCTACCGAGTGGTTACAACTTTCGAATCTTGTCGGGCCAAGAAGTTATGTCAAGGAGCGACTTGGTGCATTCAAAGAGGCTGGAGTCACTGTGTTACAAGTAAATCCGGTTGGTCCAGACCCTGTGCGCGAAATAGAAACACTTCGCGGAATTATTGACGACGTCTGAGTTCTTCGCTTAGGTTCTGCCTAATTCCGCGAGTAGCAAACAAATAAATTAACGAAGCACAAATTGCGAGCAATGCGAACACGGCAATTGTGCCGCGTGCACCAATAATCTCCGAAACAACTCCCGCCAGCAAACTGCTTAATCCAAGCGACAAAGTGATTAATGCAAAGTCGCCAGCGAGAACCCGACCACGCATTTCGTCGGGGCAACGCATTTGTAAACCATATGTCGAGAGCGTCCATTGTGCGCCACCACCTAGGTGAGCAAAACCGATACAAACGCAAGCGACAATAAAAAACGGTGAGGCGGCGGCGGCGAGATATCCACCAGCAAAGCCCAGGCCAGCAACACCACATACGAGGATTACTTTTGACAAATCATTTTTGACGAATCGCGCTGCCAATAGTGGCCCGAGTGCGCTACCTAAGCCGCGCAGTCCGAGCATGATTCCTCGACCTGCGTCGCCACTTTTGAACGAATCAGCGGCAAAAACTGCGAGTTGGCTAACCACGCCAGCACCGACGGCAAAAGTCATCTTTGACATTAATAATGACATGATCGCAGCGTCTGACTTTGCAAGATGCAATGCTTCGCGCATATCTGCTATCGGATGAATCATTTTGCTGTGACCTGCCACCCGTGCTTCTTGCATGGGGCGGGTAACTAGCGCGATCAGAATTGCAGCAACAACGAATGTTGCAATATCGGCGATGAATGCTGCCTCGCGACCAAATGCCTGCGAGAAAATACCACCAATACCGGCACCAACTGCGAGCATCACACCCCAACTACTGCCAAACAGTGCATTGGCTTGGCGAAGTTCATTTGGGTCGCGAGCCAAGTTTGGAATCGCTGCTTCAAGTGCAGGTCGGACAAATGCCGCGAGCGCGGCGATTGAGCCTTGGGCGACGAATGCTATCCATATTCGTGAATCGCCGATCAGCAAAAAACTTGCAGCAGCGATTGCTTGAAGAATAGAAACGATGATCAATACTTTGCGACGGTCATAACGATCGGCAACTGGACCACCAATGGGTGAGGCCAGAAATGATGGCAGCGAAAATGCGACCAGTAAAAGTGAGACTAGAAATTTCGAGCCTGTTAGGTCTTGTACCAAACCTGCAAGGGCGACAAATGTAAACCAGTCACCAATGAAAGAAAGGTTTTGGGCAACAAAAAGCAGTCGTAGGTCGCGATTTGTTTTTAGAACAGAGAACATTTAGCGGTGTCAATTTACGCGCTATTTGGTTTTGCCGAGTTGACTTAAAATTTTTTCTGCCTGTGTAACAATGTCTTGAACAAGATCTCCGGCGGGTATCAAACTGTTGACAGCGCCGGCGCCTTGTCCGGCGGGGTAGAACTCGCGTGACGTGTCGACTTGTGTGCCACTTGGATATCCCAAGTGATTGACATTGGCTTGCGAAGACGCAATCGCTTGTTGTGGAAAAGTTTTAATGTCTTGCGG
>CAXNFV010000188.1:0-3205 GCA_964201675.1 Ilumatobacteraceae bacterium
CCACCATCGCGCGTATTTGACCTTCACCTGGGGTTGAGATCTCTTCTGCCATTGCTGAAGCCGGATATTCGCCAAGTACTTCTGGATATTTGCTTACTCTTGAGTGCCCTCGTCCCGTGCGAAAGCCCTTACCTGAGCCACCTGCGCCACGGGTGTTTGCGCTACCTGCGACCGGCAATGGAAACATTGCGCCGCCGACGCGGTCAAGGTTGCCCGTGAAAATGTTGACAACATCTACAAGCCATGAGGCCGTTGTGCCGAATGCGGTAGTCGTTGTTCCGATGCGACCGTAAACAGCCGAAGAACTGGCGTCGCGCAACTCACGAGCAATACGCCGGATGGTTTGCGCATCGATGCCGGTCGTTTCAGCGACAAATTCTGGCGTGAACGGTTGCAGAGAATGCACAACTTCGTCAACACCGCTAAGAAAAGACCCAAGTCGTTGATCCATCACTTCAAGACCATCGGTCGCGAGTGTGTTTGCGATTGCCGCCAAGAACAAGGCGTCGGTACCTGGGCGAATTGCTATCCACTCGTCTGCGTGTTGCGCTGTTTTGCTTTTGCGCGGATCAACTACAACTACTTTTCCGGCTCTTGCTTGAATCGCTTCAAGACGACCCGGAAAGTCTGGCGCCGTGCACAAGCTTCCGTTTGAGTCGTACGGGTTTGCACCGAGGATCAACAGATATTGCGTGCGGTCTAAGTCAGGCACCGCGACCGTACTCGGCGAGCCAAACAAATAGCCTGAGGCAACCTGTTTTGGAATCTGATCGACTGTTGACGCGCTATAAATTTGACGCGAGCCAATTGATTTAAGTAACACACCGTTAAATGTCAATGACGACAAACCGTGTGCGCCTGGGTTGCCTAAATACGAGCCGATTGATTCACGACCGTGCTTGCTAATCACGCCGTTCAGTCCAGCATCTACTGCAGCCCATGCTTCATCCCATGTTGCTTGAACATGCACCCCGTTGCGCTTAATCAATGGGTGACGCAATCGATCTGCGTCGTAATGCAACTGCTTCAGCGTGCTGCCCTTTGGGCAGATAAAACCCTTCGAGAATACATCTTGCATATCCCCACGAATATGCGTGACCTCGTTGTCTACAACAGTCACGGCTAGACCACAGCCCGCTTCACATAATGGGCAGGTTCGAAACTCAACCTTCTCGTCAGAGGTTTTTTTCAAACCAACAGTTTCTTTTGTGGAGACAGATTTTGCAGACACAGCATCAGTCATATTATTCAAGCGTGCCATAACCGACGACCGACCAAGCAATCAGAATTCGTAATTTCTGGTGGCTTAGGCTGATTGTTGTGCGTCAGTTGCTCCCCACTTTCAATGACGACGTCAATCTGGGCGATGCCTATGGAGTAGCCCGCAAGCGCCACGACTCTGGGCGACCGACTATCGGCCTGTGCATGGTTATGAGTATTGATGGCTCAACAGTCGTTGAAGGACGATCAACCTTGCTCTCAAACCCCACTGACCGAGATGTGATCATCGCCCTGCGGGCTGCAGCCGACACGATTGTGGTCGGTGCGGGCACAATTCGTGAACAGATGTACACCCCGCCAGGCAAACCAGGCCTGCGTGTTGGAGTCGTCACGCGAACTGCAAATCTTGATTTTGAATCGCCCCTTTTTAGAAGTGGCTCGGGGTTTTTGATTATGCCCCAAGACGCAAAAAAGCCAGACTGCGATTTTGAAATCGAGATTATTCGAGCCGGGCAGGGCGATGTTGATTTACACAAAGCGATGTCACAATTGCCGGGAAACTTCATTCAACTTGAAGGCGGACCGATGCTCAACGCCTCGATGTTTGACGCCAACCTTGTTGACGAAATTAATTTGACGATCAGCCCAATGGTCACAGGTGCCGATAGCCCTCGGCTGTCTAACGGTGCGCCGGCTCTACATCGCGATTACGAAGTTGCCCACATTCTTGAGGATGATGGTTTTCTTTTTATTCGTTATGTGCGGCTCGCTAGTTGATTAACTAGCTATTTTCTTGCCTCTTTTTCAAGCAAAGCAAGTTCGCGCTTGAAGTCAGCGGCGGCGTCAAAGTTTTTGTAAACACTGGCAAATCGCATATAGGTGACTTCATCGATGCTACGCAATTGATTTAGGACGGCGTGCCCAACTTGATTGCTCGTGACATCGTCACCCGTCAACCGCATGTCATCTTCGACTCGTTCGGCAATTTCAATCAACACCGAATCTTCTACCGGCCGACCCTTTGCGGCCGACTGTAGACCACTTATGATTTTGGCTCGATCAAAAAGCTGTTTATCGCCTGTGCGTTTAATTACATAGAGTGGTACTTCTTCAAGGCGTTCGTAAGTCGTGAATCGATAGCCGCACTTCAAACACGAACGACGACGGCGAATTGAACTGCCTTCTTCTGATACACGCGAATCAATGACCTTGGTATCTTCGCAACTGCAACTAGCGCATTTCACCCCACCAACAATACTCACCTGCGCAAAACCAAACTTACGGCAAAAGAATCTTCTGACCTGGGGTAACTGTGCCGCCATTAATAATCACAAGTTGGTCAACTAGCAGTGTGATGTTGCCATAAGGGTCAACTCGTTGTGCAATTGACCACAATGTGTCACCAGTTTGGGCAACCACATATTTTTGAGAGACAACGTTGGCAACCTCGCCCTGCTCGGCGGCTACCAATGTGTTGGGCAGAGCAAAACTTAATGCCAGGGCTACCGTCAAAAATGCCAGTGCAACAACCGCACGTCGGCGACGATAGGTGCGGATGGTCACGCGCTTTGCCGAACGATGACTTCGACTGGTTGCGAATTGATTATTGATTGCTACAGACATTTGGCCTCTTTTGTTGTGATGACTTCTCGGATGTGTAATCAGGGGTTACTTCTTGGTACTTGTTGTTTATTCGCTTACTATCCACCATAGCGAACGGGTGTTCGTAGTTTGGCGATATTACGAACAGGTGTTCTACGAACAGGTGTTTGACTTTTAAGGCGAACGGGCGTACGCTCTATAGATGACCTCAAATACAGAGCCCAGACCAATTTCGTCGGCCTTATCGCAAGCTAAAAACAGCACTCTGACCGAGCGCCAAAAGGGCATCCTCGACTTCATCGTCTCTAACATGCGCGAACGGGGCTACCCGCCTTCGGTGCGCGAGATCGGCGAGGCCGTGGGTTTAAGTTCATCGGCCACC
>CAXNFV010000189.1:0-3197 GCA_964201675.1 Ilumatobacteraceae bacterium
ATGAATACCGCGTGCGGCAACCTCTGTGGCGACTAAGACATTTGAACGACCGCGCCGAAATTCTTCTAGCGATCTTTCGCGCTGTGCTTGGCTCTTGTTGCCGTGAATAATCGACGACCGAACGCCAGAGTTGTCTAATTGCTTAGCAAGTCGATCGCATCCGTGTTTAGTGCGACAAAATAAAATTATTCGTTCATAATTATTGACCAACTGTGCAATAGTTTCAACCCTGTCATTGCGACTGACCATCCAAAACTTATGCTCAATATCTGGTTCATCAGCGTCAGTCTGCGATTCGTGTCGTTTCGGATCGCGCTGAAACTCTTTGACAACTTGTGAAATATCGCCATCCAAAGTCGCCGAGAACAGCAATACTTGTCGTTGTTTCGGCAAAGCACGAAGCAATCTGCGCACCGCAGGTAAAAAACCCATGTCAGACATTCGATCTGCTTCATCAAGAACTGCGATCGACACGGCACTCAAAGACATATCGCGTCGTTCAAGTAGGTCTTCAAGACGACCCGGAGTTGCGACAATAATGCTTGCTCCGCGTACTGCCTTTACTTGAGGTCCATAACCAGCACCGCCGTATACCGACGCCACACGAAGATCCGTTCCGTCACAAAGCAAACCAATTTCTTTGGCAACTTGAATCGCCAATTCACGAGTTGGAACCAAGACCAGACCTCCCGGCTGACCAGGTTTTGATTTTTGCAAACGCACGGCCAACACAAGACCAAAGGCAATCGTCTTGCCAGAGCCAGTCGGAGCTTTGCCGCAAACGTCATGACCATTGAGACCGTCGGGCAACGCCGCTGCTTGAATCTCAAACGGAGTGGATATACCACGGGCCGCTAATTTTTCGGCGAATTTTGTTGGAACACCCAACTCTAGAAAAGTTTTCATTTTTAATTACCCAACACGGTCTCTAAATAAGCGTTAGAGAACACGCGCTTTGGGTCAACTTGATCGCGGACCGTCTGAAACTGTTGCCATTTTGGATATCTTGGCGCAAGACTCTCTGCGTTCTGAAAGTGCAACTTGCCCCAATGTGGGCGTCCTTGATATGAGTTCATGATTGATTCAACTGCTTTAAAATACGGCACAAAGTCCATTCCTTTATATATATGAACTGCGATATACGCAGATTCTCGATTACTCGCTGTACTTAGCGGAATCTCATCTGGGGCTGTAAAGCGACCCTCAACAGGAAAATTCAGGAATAACCCACTATCGCCTACCAGTCTACGGACACGATTCAAGGCTTCGGCACATGCTTCGCGAGGAATCGCGTACTCCATTTCATAAAACTTGACGACTCGTTTGCTAGTAAACACTTTGAAACTTGAGTCAGAGAATTCGCTTCGACCTGATGCTGGCAAGGCTTTTGCCAGTTTGGGTATCAGCGATGGTCGTGCGCGGCCGAGCATGCAAACTGCCCCAAATGCGTAGTTCTCCAGGAGGGTTTTTGAGTACCAATGTGACAACTTCCCCATCGGTTGGGCAGCGTCAAGTGTGCGATTATTGCGTTTGGTCAAGGCCCAACCCGTATGTGGCACCCAAAAAAACTCAAAATGGTCATTTGTTGCAATGTGGTGCTCTAAATCTTCAAGCAACTCATCAACTCTCATTGGTTGCTCGATGACGGCAAGATTGAACGCTGGTACAACTTGAAGTGTGACTGTGCTTATTATGCCGAGCGCACCAAGCCCTACACGTGCGCATTCAAATAACTCAGGGTTAGATGCCGCTGAACATTCAACAACCGATGAATCAGCAAGAACAAGTCGCAGTGCAACCACCTGATTTGCGATACCAGTGAATTTGCTACCTGTTCCGTGTGTTGAAGTCGAGATTGCGCCTGAAATTGTTTGATATGCGATGTCACCAAGATTTTGCATGGCCATACCGTTACTATGCAAAAACAAATTTAGTTTTGATAATTGAATTCCTGATTGCACCGTTACCGTATTGGCATTTTTATCGATAGCGATAACCGCGTCATAATTTGTTAGGTCAATCAGCACCCCTTCGGCAAGTGCGATGGCAGTAAAACTATGTCCAGAGCCCACGGCTTTTACTCGAATATTGTTTGAATTCGCAAACTGCACCACTTGCTGAAGTTCTTCTTCAAATCTGGGCGCGAACAACGACACACCGTCAACATGTTGGTTGCCTGCCCAATTTGACCAGTTCGCATTTCGTGGCTTCAGATCGACACTTAATTTCATAGTTGCTGTTTAATAAACCGTACGCCGATGAGTCTCCGAAAGCCAATGACAACAAGCACAACCGCCAGAACAGTCCCTAAGTTGCTGAGCATGTGAAACCCAAAGGCTTTGCGAATAAACCCGCTCGAGAATCCAGCCAAACCACCGCAAAAACTCATCAACAAGTCAGCGGCACCCTGCACGGTCACGCGCGAACCCTCGGGAACAGATTCAACCAACAAACTTGATCCACCAATAAGACCAAAACTCCAACCGATCCCCAGCAACCAAAGTGACGGCCAAAGCAAAGTTGCTGCTTCACCCGCAAGCGCCGCCATCACGGTCGCGGCCAAGAGCAACAAACCACCAACTGAAATCGACAATAACTTGCCACGGCGGTCAGTGAACTTGCCGACTAACGGACTGAATGCGTACATGCCCGCGATATGTAATGAAATTACATACGGACTGACATCTTCGTGACCGTGCAACTTTAGGTGAACCGGCGTCATCGTCATCACTGCGACCATCGTGACTTGTGAGATGACCATTGATGCGAGCGCCACGCGCGCGTTTCGAATCCCAGAAATTATGCGCAATGCTGCCCCAAGATTTGGTGTCACAACACCTACACCCTGCTGCGAAATTAGCCCGCCACTGACTTCAAGTGGATCGGGACGTAGTCGCACTGCGGCATTCATAAGCGCGAACACAAAAAAGACAGCAGATGCAATCCACGGTCCGGTATAAAGACTCCAGCCGAATACATCTACGCCGATCTGCTCGGCAGGCTTTATCAACACAGGTCCAAATACGGCGCCGAAAGTAGAACCAAACAAAATATAGCTCATCGCTTGACTACGTTGGTCGGGCGCAGCCAAATCCATCGCTGCATATCGTGACAACAAATTCGACGCCTGACCTGAACCATAAAGAAAGAGACCAAAAACAAAAAATAACAACGAGTTTCGGTTGACGCCAAAGCCT
>CAXNFV010000190.1:0-3194 GCA_964201675.1 Ilumatobacteraceae bacterium
GTCAAAACATTGACAAGACGATTCGCTTCTTCATTTAGTTGCTGCCAATTCAGTGTGCGAATTTTGCCATTTGGTCGGTCATCAATCACAGCCAATTTGTTGGGCTGAGTTTGTGCATAGTTTGTAAGAAAGTCAGGCATTGATATCAACCATAGTCAAGGCTCTACACGTAGCCTAAAAGGCTGTGATTTTGATAGACGCCCAAGGACTAAAAGCCTCTCGACCTAATCGCCCGTTATTTGACGATATTTCTTTGACCCTCAGCGATGGCGATCGAATCGGTGTAGTCGGATTAAACGGTTGTGGCAAAAGTACGCTGCTGCGAATTTTGAGTGGCGACTACTCACCTGACTCGGGCGTCGTGAGATACGGGCGTGGCTCACGAATTGGCATTCTCGCCCAGCAACCAGTTTTGCCAAAAGGCACTGTGCGCAATGCTGTGGGTGAAGATTGGCGCGGCGAAGCAATGCTCGATCGACTCGGCATGACCGGGCTAATTGATGCTCAGACAAATGAACTCTCTGGTGGCCAACAAAAACGAGTTGCTCTTGCGGCACTACTGGTGAGCGAATGGGATGCCTTGATTCTCGACGAGCCAACCAACCATTTAGATCTCGACGCCATTGCCTATCTCGAAGAATGGTTGGCAAATTATCGTGGTGGTTTAATTTTGGTAACTCACGATCGTCACGTACTCGATCGTGTTACGACAAAAGTTCTCGAAATTGATCGCGGTCACGC
The DNA here is from genome assembly GCA_964201675.1 of Ilumatobacteraceae bacterium. Taxonomy (GTDB): domain Bacteria; phylum Actinomycetota; class Acidimicrobiia; order Acidimicrobiales; family Ilumatobacteraceae; genus BACL27. The sequence continues at coordinate 742 of CAXNFV010000190.1, forward strand.
TTATTTGCATATGCCTGCGAATCGCAACGCTGGCTCGGGATACGCCGCATATCTCGCTGCGCGAATCGAACGCGAAGAACAAGCGGCGACCGCCGAACAGAAACGAAAAAACTTGGCGCGCACCGAACTTGCTTGGTTGCGTCGCGGTGCACCTGCGCGAACAACAAAACCAAAAGCGCGAATCGCTGCAGCAACAGAACTGGTAAACCGTCGACCAGAGGCTGCTGCACGAGCGGGCGAAATTGGTTTATCACTGGGCAATCAACGACTCGGCTCAAAAGGAGTAGAACTACACGCTGTTGGCTTCTCGTGGCCGGGCGCAAAACCTGGCACTGCGGCGAAAACCGACTCGGGGGCTGATGCAAGCGCACTGGTTTTGAATCCATTTGATCACATGCTTGAGCCCGGCGATCGCCTCGGCATCGTCGGACCAAATGGTGCAGGCAAAAGCACGTTACTTGACTTGATTTCGGGCCGACTTAAACCAACACACGGACACTTGGATATTGGTAGCACCGTAAAGATTGGCTACTACGACCAACTCGGTCGCGAACTAAATGTCAACCAACGCGTGCGCGAAGCCGTCGCCGGCGACAAAGGTCAGCCGTCGATCGAAGACAATCAATTGATGCGACAGTTTTGGTTTGATGGCGACACACAATATGCGCCGATTTCAACTTTGTCGGGTGGCGAGCGTCGACGCTTGCAACTTTTGCTGACACTGATTGAGCAACCAAATGTTTTATTGCTCGACGAACCGACAAACGATTTAGATCTCGACACGCTGCGAGCGCTCGAAGATTATCTAGATGAGTGGCCTGGCATTGTTGTTGTTGTCAGCCACGACCGAATATTTTTGGATCGCACTGTGATTGACGTTTTAGCGCTTGATGGTGTCGGTGGTGCGGCAGTTGTGCGCGGAGGCGTGGCTGGTTGGTTGAAGCAACGAAATTCGGCGCCAACCGAACAGATGACCGGGGCTCAGCGTGGCAAATTGATCAGCACGCCAACGGTTGCTGCGGCCGAACTCGCGCAAAAACCAAAAACTTCAAAGTCATCAAAGAGTCCGAGCACGTTGCGACGAATGGTCGCACAATCTGAAACTGCACTCGCAAAGGCCACGGCAGAACTCGAAAAAGTCACCCTACAAATGAGGTCTGCAGGCAACGACCACTTAAAGTTGGCAAAAATTAGCGAAGAACTCGCAAAGGCGCAAGCCAAAGTCCACGCCGCCGAAGAAACCTGGCTCACCCTGGTCGCCGAAGCCGAATAACTAGAGTGCTGCACTAATCTGAGAGTGTGCTGGTCGACGAAGCAAAATATCTGGATGGAAAGCGCGTTCACGAATCTGTTGATGACCTGCAAAAACTGTTTACATGGATCGGCCTGATTGACCCGACTGAAGAAGAACTAAAAATCTTTCAGAATCGATTTCATCTGAACCCTCTCGCCGTTGAAGACGCACTCTCGGGTAAGCAGCGACCAAAACTTGACAACTATGACGAGCACTCGGTGCTAGTGCTGAAAACAATCAAATATGACATCACCACAGAACGAGTTGTGCTCGGCGACATGACGATCATGTTTTCTTCAAACTTTGTGCTCACGGTGCGACATGGAGAAGCAATGCCTTTGCACTCGATTCGCGCCGATCTCGAAAATCATCCGACGAAACTTGCGGGCGGCTCAACCGCGGTTTTACACGAACTCGTCGACCGACTCGTCGACCAATATGTCAATGTTTGTGCACATTTGGCAGAAGATGTTGACCAAATTGAAGACTCAGTCTTCGACGACGAAGTGCCCGCAGCCGCGACTCAACTTTATTTTGTAAAGCGCGAACTCATCGAGTTTCGCCGAGCGGTTCTGCCTCTCGTGCAACCAATCGAAATGTTGGCTTCGGGCAAAGTACGCAACATTAACCCCGACTCGGCGCAACTTTTTTCTGATGTGCGAGACCACTTGCTCAAAGTAATCGACGAAGTTGAGTCGATGAACGAACTAATGAATGCAGCGCTACATGCAAACTCGGCGCTAATTCAAACTCAGCAAAACTCTGACATGCGCAAGATCTCGGCGTATGTCGGAATAGGTGCGGTGCCGACGATGGTTGCTGGCATCTACGGCATGAATTTCAAATATTTGCCAGAACTCCAGTGGCGGTATGGATATTTTGTTGTTGTCGGCACATTGGTTCTAGTGTGTGGGGTGCTGTTTCGTCTTTTCCATAAGTACAACTGGCTATAGTCGGCAGGCATGTCAAACAAATCATCACGACGGGCATTTCTCTCGGCAACAGTTGCGTCATTTGCGTGGCTGATAACTGGCGACCGCGCCTCGGCAGCGGCACCAGCAATCGTCGCCGGCGCACCTTGCAAAGCAAAAGGAAAAGAACGCACGATTGATGGCGTTACTTTTGTTTGTCGCAACGCCAAAGGGAAACTCGTTTGGCG
>CAXNFV010000191.1:0-3190 GCA_964201675.1 Ilumatobacteraceae bacterium
CCTAGGAGTGTGCGAAATCCAAATGAAGAACTTTATTTAGAGGCGCTAACGCAATTTAGCAACTCCGTCGAGCCAATCTTTCGCATGGGAAAAGACTTAGATACCGCTTTAGATGTAAATAAATCGGTCGGCGTGATTGACTACGCAAGTACTCAAAGATCGGATTTCTTGGATGTGTTCTTGCTTTCGCGCTGCAAGTTTTTGCTTGTCGGCAATACAGGTCTATTTTGGATTAGTGCGCTTTTTGGAAGATCGACTCTGCATTGTGATTTGTACGATATTCGGCATCAAGTTTTGACTCGCGATTTAATGACCTTTCAAAAGGTTTGGCTGAAGAATGAAAATCGTTTAGCCACTATTTCGGAGATGTTAAAAATGCGCTCAGAGTATTCAGACGAGCGTCACCAAGATCGTCTCGGAGTTGAGTTAATTAAAAACACGGCTGACGAGATCCTGGCAGCGTGTAATGAAATGAACTCTCGTATTGACGGCACTTGGATAACAACATCGCAGGACGAAGATCTTCAGCAGCAATATTTAGACCTCGTTATTAAATACTCTGATCAGCCAACTTGGCGCGGCGGTGGGCGAGTCGGCACTCAGTTCTTGCGCGATAATCAAGATTTGCTCAAATAACTATCAATTGCAGTTATAACGATTTAAGTCACCAGCCAATAGCGTGGTGGTGTGAGTCACGACATTCTCGATGTTGATCTTCTTGCGTTTGAGCGCGGCACAACTGCGGCGAGAAAAGCAGTTGTAGACGGAGTGATGCGTAGTCTTGCGACTGGTTTCGTCTATACGAGCCATGATTTGTCCGAGGATTTGCTTGACACGGCGTATGCAATGCTCGCCGAGTTCTTCTCTAAATCAGTCGAAGAAAAACGTCGCTTTATCGCACACGGCACCAACGGTCAAACTGGCTATACGGGTGTCTTGCTTGAGACTGCGGCCTCAAGCGATAAACCCGACTGGAAAGAAATGCTCAATTGGGCGACACCGATTCCACAAGGCCATCCGCTACGTCGCAGATATCCGCAGTCGTATCCAGGACCGATGTTGCCCGAGGCAATAATCCCAGGAATCACTGAGGTGCTTTTTAAGTTTCATGATGCAATGATCGATTTACAAACAAGATTTCTAAGAATCATCGCAGTTGGTGTGGGCTGTCATGAAACTTTCTTCGATGAGATGGTTGGCTACGGTTCTGCACTTACTCGTGCAATTCGTTACCCGCCGATGAAGCAGTTGCCAGAGCAGGGTCATGTTTGGGCTGCAGAGCATGGTGACATCAATTTGATAACCGCGTTGCCTAGGGCGACTGCTCCTGGTTTACAAGTTAAATTCAACGGCGAGTGGATTGATGCTTTGCCACCCAAGGGTCGCGTGATTATTAATTCGGGCATAATGCTAGAGCGACTCACAAACGGCGTTCTGCCAATTGGTTGGCATCGCGTTGTCGCGGCGCCTGGCTTTGAAGGTGAGCGTTACAGCGTGGTGCAGTTTTGTCACCCACAGCCAAGCACGATGCTTGCGCCCGTGCCAAGTTGTGTCACTCCAGAAAATCCTCTGCGATTTTCAACGGTGTCGGCGGCCGATGCACTTGAAGAAGTGATCTATCAAATAAACCTTGTTGAAGACGCTCGCCGAGTTGGCGATTAGTAACGCAATTACTCCGCCGTGAACATTGGTGTTTTGACTGGTGGCGGAGATTGCCCAGGTCTCAACGCGGTGATTCGCGCGATAACTCGAAAAGCGGTTGATGTTAAAGGTGACAAAGTTTTTGGTTTTTATGATGCATGGGATGGCGTTCTTGAGAAACGCTATTTAGATCTAACAACAGCCACAGTCCGCGGAATCTTGCCGCGTGGTGGCACGATTCTCGGCACGCGCAGGGGAAGCCCATTTGATACACCCGACGGCGCCGATCGTGTCAAGAAAACTTTTTCCGATCTCAAACTCGATGCATTGATTGTTATCGGTGGTAACGGCTCGTTGACAGTGGCATCAATGTTGCATAAGCAACACGGGCTACCGATAATCGGCATACCCAAAACCATCGATAACGATGTAGTTGGCACTGATGCAACGTTCGGTTTTCAAACGGCAGTGCAAATAGCAACTGATGCGATTGATCGACTACATACAACTGCTGAAAGTCATGACAGAGTGATGGTCGTTGAGGTGATGGGTCGTGATGCAGGATGGATCGCACTGCAGGCGGGCATCGCTGGCGGGGCAACCGCTATTGTCGTGCCCGAAGTTCCTTTTGACATTGACGAACTTTCTATGATTGTCCGCAAACGCCACGAGCGTGGTCGGTATGCATCGGTAGTCGTCGTTGCCGAAGGTGCAAAACCTAAACCTGGCACGCTCAAATTGCCAGCGCGGATTGATGATATTTACGGACGCGAAAAACTTGGCGATATCGCTCACGTTATTGCACCAGAAATTTCAGCACGCACTGGTTTTGAATCTCGCGTTGTGCAGCTCGGACACATACAGCGCGGCGGCACACCAACTAGTTATGACCGGGTTCTATCCACTCGGTTTGGATTAGCCGCAGTAGACGCTGTTCACGACAAAGCATTTGGTGAAATGGTTGTGCTGAATCGCGGCGCCATCGCACGAGTTGACATGGCGATTACTGCTGGACAAACCCGAACAATTGATCTTGCTTTGTTTGCCGATGTGGCGGCAACTTTTTTTGGTTAGATAAATTAATTTGACCGACGCCAAGAATTATTGCGGCGGGCCAAACTGGCGATCGCCTGCATCACCGAGACCTGGCACGATAAATGCATGCTCGTTGAGGTGACTGTCAACCGAGGCAGTGACGATGTGCAGGTTCATTCCAGTTGCACGCAAGAACTCGATACCTTCAGGTGCGGCAAGCACGCACGCAATCGTGAGCGGTTGTGGTGCTCCACGGTCTGCGAGAATTTTGCAAGCGTGTGCAAGTGATCCACCTGTTGCCAACATCGGATCAAGTACCAAACATGTACGACCATCAAGACGTGTCGGCAATTTCGCTACATATTCACTGGGCATGTGAGTTTTTTCGTCGCGTTGCACACCGACCACTGCGATATCTGCATCTGGAAGCAATTCCATTGCCGCGGGCAACATTCCGAGTCCTGCTCGCAATATCGGCACCAGCACAGGGCGACTTGCCAAGGCAGTGCCGTCT
>CAXNFV010000192.1:0-3172 GCA_964201675.1 Ilumatobacteraceae bacterium
CCCCTCATGCACCTGCAAAATGGGGGTCGATGAGATGGCGGTGGTTGATCCATTAACTATGCGCGTGCATGGCTTAGATGGTCTGCGGGTCGTTGATGCTTCGGTAATGCCGTATGTCACGAACGGAAATATTTACGCACCGACGATGATGATCGCCGAAAAGGCTGCCGACATAATTCTTGGTAATCCACCGCTAGCTTCGCAGTCGGTCAAGTTCTTTAGCCACTCAAACTGATAGCGTTTCAGTTTGTTGTACTGATACTCAGTAGACCAAAAATTCCCCGACTTTCTAAAAAACTTAAAATGGAGCAAATGTGAGTAACGAAGAATTCGAAGACATTGACCTAGCGCAATTATCAGACGAAGACCTCACTGCGCAAATGCATGATGACCTTTACGATGGTCTTGGCCCAGAAATTATTGAAGGCACAACTATTTTGCTTGATCGCGGTTGGTCAGCATCAAAAGTTTTACAAGATGCACTAGTTGAAGGCATGCGAATTGTCGGTATTGACTTTCGCGATGGCATTTTGTTCGTGCCCGAAGTTTTGCTTTCTGCAAACGCAATGAAAGGTGGAATGGCAATTTTGCGTCCTCTTCTTGCAGAGACTGGCGCAGAGTCTGTAGGCAAAGTAGTGATCGGCACCGTCAAAGGCGACATCCATGACATCGGCAAGAACTTGGTAGCGATGATGATGGAGGGTGCTGGTTTCGAAGTTGTTGATCTCGGCATCAACACGGATGTCAATAAATACCTTGCAGCACTCGAAGAACACAAGCCTGACATTCTTGGTATGTCGGCCCTTCTGACAACGACAATGCCTTACATGAAGGTCGTTGTAGACACAATGAAAGAAAAAGGTATTCGCGACAAGTACATCATTTTGGTCGGCGGCGCACCATTGAACGAAGAATTCAGTGTTGCTGTTGGCGCCGATGCATATTGTCGAGACGCTGCAGTGGCATCAGAAACTGCGAAACAACTAGTTGGCGCTCGTCGTTTGCGAAATGCCGAACCACCTGGGCCATCAGTCGCCTGAGAATCACACGGCGATGTCTTCTGACACGCGCCCACTAATAATTGCCTGCGGAGCATTGGCGACTGAGTTGCGCGCTGTAATGCGTGCCTCGGGTGTTGAAGACAGTATTGAAGTGAAGTATTTGCCGGCGAATCTACATAACCGTCCCGAGCACATCACGCCACAAGTCGCTGAACTGCTTGACCAAAATGGGTCACGGCCAATCTTTGTTGCCTATGCAGACTGTGGCACCGGTGGCCATTTAGATTTGCTCCTCGAAAAGTATCCAGCAGTTAGTCGCTTGCCGGGCGCGCACTGTTATGAGTTTTTTGCCGGCACGACTGATTTCTTAAATGCACATGATGAAGAACCAGGAACTTTCTACCTAACTGATTTCTTAGCGAAACATTTTGATGCGTTGGTCTGGCAGGGTCTTGGTTTGGATGATCATCCAGAATTACTTAGTGCATATTTTGGCAACTATCGTCGTGTCGTGCTGTTTTCTCAAACTGTTGACCCAGAAATCGTGAGCGCTGGGCAAGATGCTGCACAGAAACTCGGTCTTTCGTTCGAGCATCGCCACGTTGGGCTAAAAAATTTTGCCGAGGCGATACCAGTTTTTTTCAAATCGCCGAGCAAATCAGATGAAATCATGGGAGAATAACTAATGCCTCGCGGAAGTAACGAAGTGATCGTAATCATGTGGCGTGATATCCCAGCACAAGTTAACGCGCAAGCCGGTCGCGAACGTAAGCAAGTGCAACTCTCAGATAAATTTCAGAGAGCGATAGATCGCGCAAAACGTAAGGCCCATATTTATACGGCCGATGAAGATATAGCCCAATGGCGTCGGATCAGCTTGCCACTCGTCGGAGACCTCGCTGAAGCCGCGCAACGCGAAGCAGATCGACTTGATGGCGAATATTCGCGCGAACGTCTTGGGAGATTGGCATTCGCGGGCGGATACGAAGCCGATGTTGACAATTCGGCAATCACTACTGCTGCGCTATTGGCTTTAGAAGAACTCGAAGAAAACGAATAAAGAAAGAATATTTATGACAGACACAATACTTTCATCAGCAACTAAAGAAGTCGTAATTGGTTTCGGTCGTCCGTTTGTAATGATTGGCGAGCGAATCAACCCGACTGGACGCAAACTTCTCGCCGCCGAGATGAAAGAAGGAAACTTCAGTCGCGTTGAATCTGATGCCTTGGCTCAGGTTGTCGCGGGTGCACACATGCTCGATGTCAATGCGGGCATTCCATTGGCTGACGAACCTGCGCTGTTGGCAAAAGCAATTCAACTCGTGCAGTCGATCACTGATGTGCCCTTGTCAATTGACTCGTCGATAATCGCCGCACTTGAAGCAGGCCTTGCTGTTTATCAAGGCAAAGCACTCGTCAACTCCGTAACTGGTGAAGAAGCCAATCTTGAGCGCGTCTTGCCACTCGTGGCGAAATATGGCGCCGCCGTTGTGGCGATTTCGAACGATGAGACTGGTATCAGCATGGATCCAGACGAGCGTTTCGCCGTGGCCAAAAAAATTGTTAATCACGCCGCCGATTATGGCATCCCGGCCTGCGACGTTGTGGTTGACCCGTTGGTCATGCCAATCGGTGCCATGGGCGATGCAGGTCGCACTGCATTTAAAATCATTCGTCGTTTGCGCGAAGAACTCAAAGTTAATACCACATGTGGTGCATCAAATGTAAGTTTCGGTATACCTTCGCGCAATAACATCACCGGCACATTTCTGGCTATGGCTATTGGCGCTGGAATGACTTCGGCGATCATGAATCCAATGCATCCAGAAGTAAAAACTTTAGTGATGGCAGCAGACGTGCTTGTTGGCAATGATGAGAACTGTTCGGCATGGATTCGTGCGAATCGTGACCCGAATGAAGTGAATGCAGATCGTGCTGCTCGTAACAGTCGCGGTCGACGCAAGACCGAGTAAGTAGCAATGCAGCGACGAGTCGTCTTTACCCCGTCGGGGCTTGATGGCGTAGTTGAAGATGGCGTAACTGTTCTTGAAGCAGCGCGACAACTTGGTGCAGATATCGATTCGGTTTGTGGTGGTCGCGGAATCTGCGGTCGATGTCAGATCACTCCGTCAACTGGAGTATTCGCTAAATGGGGGGTGACTGTCACT
>CAXNFV010000193.1:0-3158 GCA_964201675.1 Ilumatobacteraceae bacterium
AGTCGATCGACGACGGTTCTCGTGTATTGGTTGGTGTGAATAAATTTGAGGTTGAGAACGATGTGCGACCAGTGCCGACCAAAGTTGATCCAGAACTTGAGCGCAACCAAATTGCGCGAGTAGCAAAACTGCGTGCATCACGTAATCAAAGCGAAGTTAATGCCGCACTTGCAAAATTAAAAGATGCGGCAACCAAAAGTGATAATTTGTTGTATCCAATGAAAGATGCGTTGCGGGCCAACGCAACACTCGGTGAAGTGAGCGATGTTCTGCGGGAAGTCTTCGGCGCTTACCAGCCAAGTTGAGGCGCGGGTTTAATTCGAAATTAATTTAATAGTCGCAGGTGGTCGCTCGACGACTGGCGCCTGGCGTTGTGGGCGACCGAGATAAATCATCGCTGTGATGTGCGAGCCAGTTCTGAAGCCGCAAAAGTTCGCAACATCGTCGTTGACGCCTTTCGGGCAGCTCGACCAAAAACTCGCTAAGCCAAGTGATGTTGCGCCAAGCAAAATGTTTTGAATACCGGCCGCTACTGCGTCGCGATTTTCTTCTGTCCGCAACTGGGTATCGCCTAGTTCTGTGCCGACAACCAAAATTACTGGTGCCCGCTGAAACTTTGTGCGGGTTTTGGCGACTTTTTCGGGCTTGTCACCTTCGCGTGCCATCGCATCAGCAACGCAGTTGCTCAGGCGTTCGCGGGCATCGCCGGTCACAGCAGCAAACACGCTTGGGAACGTGAGTTTGTGGTTTGGCGCCCACATCGCCAACTCGCAAAGTTTCTCGATTGTGCCATCTTCGAGAGCGCGCTCTTTGTCGACCATCATGTCTGTACGACGCGCCCGCACAAGTTCTCTCAAGTCTTCAAACTTCACTATCGCCACGCTTTAGTTTTTGTGGAGGGCCGAGTTGAGGCCGCCCCATGAGCCTGTGCGTTGTGATGCTTCGACTGCGCCTGTTTGGCTGTTGCGACGAAACAATAAATTGTTGGCGCCAGAAAGTTCGCGGGCTTTAACGACTGTTGCATCAGGAAGTTTGACCAATGTGCCACCAGTGACATAGAGACCAGCTTCAATAATGCAGTCATCACCCAGGCTGATGCCAAGTCCGCTGTTTGCGCCGAGCAGACATCGTTTGCCGACACGAATAACTTCTTTGCCTCCACCAGAAAGTGTGCCCATAATTGACGCACCGCCGCCGATATCTGAGCCATCGTCGACTATCACTCCGGCAGAAATGCGACCTTCGACCATTGAAGTGCCGAGCGTGCCGGCATTGAAATTGCAAAAGCCCTCGTGCATCACAGTTGTGCCCGGCGCAAGATGAGCACCGAGGCGCACACGTGAAGCGTCGGCGATGCGTACGCCACTTGGCACTACATAGTCGGTCATACGCGGAAACTTATCAACACCATGAATCGTCAGATGTTCGCCATTACGACGCAAGTTAAAATTGACCTCATCGATCACATCAACTGGCACAGCGCCGAGCGATGTCCAAGCAACATTTGTCAGCAATCCAAAAATGCCATCCAGATTCAGCGAATTCGGCAACGCCAAACGATGAGACATCAAATGCAATCTCAAATATGCGTCAGATGCGTCGCGTGGCGCTGTGCTCGTGTCAATTGAAATATTGACGGGCACGATTCCTACTCCACGACGCGGATCAGTGTGCGACTCGGGCAGAGATGACAAAAATTCTTCAGGTGTGCTTTCACCCCAGCCGAGCCGTCTGAAATAGACATCAAGTACAGCGTCGTTTGGTGCCACAGTGGCGACGCCTACACCCCAGGCGAGTTTTGTGTCGCTCATTATTCAAACACCTCTGGTCGCAATGTCGGAAACAGAATCACATCTCTAATACTCGCAGCACCGCTGAGAAGCATCACGAGTCGATCAATGCCGATGCCCAGGCCACCAGTTGGTGGCAGACCGTATTCGAGTGCGCGTAAGTAATCTTCGTCGATGGTGCCGGCCTCGAGATTGCCAGCGAGTTTTGACTTTGCCTCTTGCGCAAATCTCTCGCGCTGTTCAATCGGGTCGTTCAGTTCACTAAAACCATTAGCAAGTTCGTGTGTGCCGACGAACAATTCGAATCGCTCTGTCAAGAACGGGTCGTTTCGATCGACGCGCGCGAGTGGCGAGATTTCAACTGGATGACCAGTTACGAACGTTGGTTTAAGCAGTGTCGACTCTGACTTTTCAGCGAAAATTTCTTCGATGATTCGACCGGAACCCCACCGCGTTTCGGTATGGATGCTGTGTTTTTTTGCGATTGCACGCAACGCATCAACCGGCATCGAGGGGTGTACTTTTTCGCCGACGGCTTCGCTCGCAAGATCAATCATCCGCACGCGACGCCACGGTTCGGCAAGATCAAATTCGGTGCCTCGAATATTGACAAAAGTCGTGCCAAGCGCATCGCGAGCAGCATTGCGAATTAGAACTTCGGTGAGGTCCATGACATCGGAGTGGTCGGCAAATGCCTGGTAAGACTCCATCATTGTGAACTCAGGGTTGTGGCGCGTCGAAACGCCTTCATTACGAAATACTCGACCGATCTCAAACACTCGCTCCATGCCGCCGACAATCAAGCGCTTGAGATGCAACTCAAGGGCTATTCGCAAAAACAACTGCATGTCAAGTGTGTTGTGGTGAGTGATAAATGGCCGAGCGTGCGCTCCGCCAGCCTCCATGTGCAGAACCGGAGTTTCGACTTCAACGTATTCGCGCTCGCTCAGAGTGCGCCTGAAACTTGAAATTGTTGCGTGTCGAACTTCGAATACACGGCGCGCTTCGTCGTTGACTATCAAATCGGCGTAGCGCTGACGATAACGAGTGTCAATGTCTGTTAATCCGTGAAATTTGTCGGGGAGTGGTCGAAGCGATTTTGAAAGTAAATCAACCGACGAAACTTTGACGGACAATTCGCCTTTTCGCGTTGTCATGATCAACCCATTGGCGCCGACCCAGTCGCCGAGATCTAAGTTATTGATTACATCAAATTGAACATCACCGACGACTGACTTTGAAACAAATAACTGAATGTCGGCACTGCGATCGCGGATCGTAACAAAAATTAGCTTTCCTTGATCGCGCTTGAGCATGATTCGCCCCGCAACTGAAACCGTTTCTTGCGTTTCGTTGCCCGGCTCTAGG
>CAXNFV010000194.1:0-3157 GCA_964201675.1 Ilumatobacteraceae bacterium
ATTTTTGGTTATGTTGTGTCGAAATCCAGAGTCGTAGCTCTTTCCATTTTTGCGAAAAGTTAAAGGCTCGAACCATCTATTCTTTGGCCAAGCTTTGATGAGTTGAGCATAAGAATCTTCATCTAGAAAATTTTCAACGAATAAGAAGCCTTTCGTCAGCAGTTCAAAATTGGGGTCGTAGATAACTGGAGCATCTATAACTGGTCGTTTTGGTGTGATTGAATTAGCCCTTTTTTTTTCGTAGTTTTGTAACTTCGAACGCAACCATCTGCGATATCCCGATGTGGCGTATCTCGGCCAAAGTAGATATGAAGATAAAATAAGGCGTCGATTAGTTTTTGGATCTGAAAGTCCACCCATGCGACAATTGTAGTCGCGTTCGACGCTGAAGAATTTGTCTCGGCGCTATTTAATTAGTTGACTTGGTCCGATTAAAAAATCACAGGTAACCTGACATTTGATGTTTGAAACTCTTTCAGATCGGCTCGGTGGTGTTCTAAAAGGCCTGCGCAATCGTGGTCGATTGACTCAACAAGATGTAACCGAAGTTTTGGCAGAAGTGCGAACTGCATTGCTTGAAGCCGACGTTAATGTCACAGTCGTTCGCGATGTGGTCGAGCGAATTCGTTCGCAAGCCGTTGGGGCAACTGTATCGACGGCGCTTAATCCTGGTCAGCAAATCATAAAAATAGTCAACGATGAACTCGTATCAATGCTGGGTGGTGAGACGTTAAAAATTATGTATGCGAGCCAACCGCCGACAGTTGTGTTGATGGCAGGTCTGCAAGGTTCGGGTAAGACAACTAGCGCGGCCAAGCTCGCAAGTTGGTTCAAGTCTCAAGGGCGACAACCGATGCTTGTTGGTGCCGACTTGCAGCGCCCGGCTGCAGTCGAACAATTACGTGTGTTGGGTGCGCAGTTGAATATTCCTGTGTTTTCTGCGCCAGGTGACCCAGTGAAAACCGCGCAACTTGGTCTGGCTGAAGCCAAAAGTCTCGGACGTGATGTTTTGATCGTTGACACTGCTGGTCGTTTGGCAATCGACCAAGAAATGATGCAACAGGTCAAAGATATTTCGAAAGCGGTGAAGCCGAACTACACGTTCTTGGTGGTAGATGCGATGACTGGTCAAGATGCTGTTGCAGTCGCCAAAGCATTTGACGCGACGTTGTCAATTGACGGCGTCGTATTGACAAAACTTGATGGTGATGCGCGTGGTGGCGCCGCGCTTTCGGTGAAACATGTTCTCGGAAAGCCGATCGCGTTTGCGGCGACAGGCGAGAAACTTGACGCGTTTGAACAATTTCACCCTGATCGTATGGCAAGTCGCATCCTAGGAATGGGTGACATGCTCACCTTGATTGAGCAAGCCGAAAAAGTTTTTGAAAAAGACAAAGCCGAAGAGGCCGCCGCAAAAATGCTTGAGGGCGAGTTCACACTTGCCGACTTTCTTGATCAATTGCAACAACTCAAAAAGATGGGTTCGCTGCAGGGGATCATGGGCATGATGCCAGGTATGCCCAAAGAGATGAAGAACGCGGAGATTCCTGAAGATCAGGTCAGGCGTACAGAGGCAATCATCTTCTCGATGACGGCACAAGAGCGTGCAAACCCAGAACTAATTAACGGCTCACGGCGCGTGCGCATCTCGAAGGGCTCGGGTACCACGGTTGCTGATGTAAACCGTTTGGTCAAGCAATTCTCCGAGATGAAGAAGATGATGAAACAAATGGGCGGAAAATCGTCGCGTGGCGGCAAATCTGGCAAATCAGCCAAAGGTCTAAACGGCTCAGCAATGCCCGACGAATTGGCTGCGGCGTTGAGTTCGCGACTCGGGCCAAGGTAGCCTAAGAGGTCGGTTCAATTGAACCATTTAGCTCAAAGATCGGATATCCATGTCAGTAAAATTGCGTCTCTCTCGTGTTGGAAAAACCAAGAGACCTCATTATCGAATCGTTGCCGCGGACACTCGTTCAGCGCGTGACACAAATTTTCTTGAAATTCTCGGCACGTACCAACCGCAGCAAGAGCCGTCAGCGCTTAAAGTCGACAGTGCCCGAGTAATTTTGTGGCTACAAAAAGGCGCGTTGCCAACTGACCGAGTGCGCAAATTGTTAGAAATCGCCGGCACATGGGCAGAGTTTCAAGCGACTAAGAAACCAGCAAAATAAATTCGCTGAATAATACAGTTTTATTTTTCGATCAATAGCAGGGAAGTTTTAAAAAATGTCTGATGCAGCAAACGCCAATGCAGTTTTGGCTCCAATAGCAACTTCGGTTTTGACTCATATCGTGCGTTCAATTGTTGATACGCCAGACGCCGTCAAAGTTGAATCGTTGAATGACGAAGGAAAGATAATCCTTGAAGTTCGCGTCGCAGACGGAGATCTCGGCCGAGTAATTGGTCGTCGTGGTCGCACAGCGCAGAGTATTCGCGCCGTTGTGCGTGCTGCCGCTTCACGCGACAATGCCGAAGTCGATGTCGACTTTCTCGACGACTGACGGTCAAACACCTAAAGGGTTGTTGCATGTTGGTCGCGTAACGCGGCCTCACGGTATTCGTGGCGATGTCTACGTTTCTTTTTTTACTGACCGCCCAGAACGAACCAAAGTTGGGGCACGGTTTTGGCTTCAAGATAATTGGATCACAGTAACTAGCGCTCGACTTCAGCCAAGCAGTTGGCTGATGCACTTTGCCGGGATTGATGATCGAAATGCCGCAGAGCGAATCGCTAAATCAGATTTATACGGCGAACCTATTGAAGACAAGTCGGTGATGTGGGTTCACGAATTGATTGGTGCGAAAGTCGTTGATGTCTCGGGGACACGTTATGGCAAGTGCGTTGCGGTTGTTGATAACCCCGCGCATTCGTTGCTTGAACTTGAGTCTGGGGCACTCGTGCCAGTCGTTTTCATCACCGAGCGATCGAAAGACTTGATCACGATTAATCCGCCTGAAGGATTATTTGAGCTAGCCGATGAGATAGCCGATGAGACAATCACGGATGAACATGACTAATACGGTGCCTTTTCGAATCGATGTCTTCACGATTTTTCCGAAACTTGTCGATAATTTTTGCAGCGAAAGTTTGCTCGGTCGGGCACGCCAAGATTCTTTAGTTGATTTGCGTTGTCACGACTTGCGTGATTACGGCGA
>CAXNFV010000195.1:0-3154 GCA_964201675.1 Ilumatobacteraceae bacterium
TGCAACAAGCGCTTATCAACTCATGGACTTCCCGTAAATGGGAGCCAGTAGTAGATCTGACTATTTAAAACTAGTTATTTCTCTTCAAAGAAAGCACGCAGGTTGGCGCTGTTGTGTGGGTGACGCATCCGAGCCAAAGTCTTTTGCTCAATTTGCCGCACCCGTTCTCGCGTCACATTCATTTTTTCAGCAACTTCCTCAAGAGTATAAACACGCTTATGCTCTCCAATACCAAAACGCATCGCAACAATTTCTTGCTCGCGTGGGGGGAAGTCTTTGAGTGTTTGCTCGACCGCATCGTGCAGTTGACTTCTCTCAGTGGCACCAAGTGGATCGTTTTCGTCGCTGTCGGCAATCGTGTCACCTACAGTCAAGTCGTCGGTATTGTGCCCAACTGGGGCATCCAAACTTGTTGTCGGTATCGCTAGTTGCATTATCTCTAATAATTTTTCAACCGAGAGACTGCACCGCGCGGCAACTTCTTCTGGGGTCGGATTGCGTCGAAGTTCGCTCGTCAAATCGCGTTCAGAGCGCTGCACCCGGTTAACGATCTCCATCATGTGACCAGGAATCCGAATATTTCGACCTTGATCTGCAAGTGCTCGAGTCATTGATTGACGGATCCACCAAGTCGCATAAGTTGAAAACTTGAAACCTTTTTCGTAGTCGTATTTGTCTGCGGCGTGCATTAATCCAATGTTGCCTTCTTGAATCAAATCAGCGAGCTGTAATTCTTTGCGGTCATAGCGACGCGCTATCGAAACCACAAGACGCAAGTTTGCCCGAACCATATGATCTTTGGCTTTTTCGCCCTCTTTTACGGTGCGTTGCAAACGGCGACGACCCGAAAAATCTAACGCTTCAGTGGTTTTATGAAGTTTTTCTTGAGCAACAATTCCGGCTTTGATTTTCTTGCCAAGATCTTTTTCTTCGTCGGCCGTCAAAAGATCAACATGGCCAATTTCATTTAAGTAAAGACGAACAGAGTCAGACCCAAGAGTGTCTCTTGTTGACGATGTCGTCATTCGTGTTCTCCCACCCGAAGATTCAACCAACCCAATAACTGTTCTGCTGAAGATTCTGCCATACCTGGGACCTCAAGATTTTCTAGCAACAATCGCGCTGATCTGTCAACACGAATCTGTTCTGGATCACTTAATTTCACTCGATGTGCGAGTTCGCGGCGCACTGCGGCAGAAAGTAGATTCCAGGCTTCACGAATGGGTTGAGTCTCTACATCGGCAACTGCAGCCCGTTCTAAAACTTCGCGCGCTTCTGGATCGGCTAGTTCTAGGGATTTCGCTACGTCTCCTTGTGCTTGAGCTACTGCGAGAAACGCACGGCGATGTATCTCGTCTACGAATAGTGCTTCGGATAACCAATTGGCAATTATCTCCCATTGAGAAAACATCAACGCCAAGACGACAAACTCGGCCGACTCACTGCGTCGTGAATTCGGCGCCGCTGAGATATTTATCGTCGGTCTTCTTGTTCCGCGTTCGGCTAAGCGCACCAAATCAACGACAGGAATACCGACATGAGCCGCCACTTGACCCGCGTAAAGTTTTCGCACATTCGTATCTGGATGCTCGTTGATCACGGCCATTGCTTGTTCTGCTGTGCGTGAACGAGCCTCGGGCGACGTGACTGACCCTGCGTCAAGAACGCGTTGCAGTCGAAAACCCAAAAACGGTTGAGCGTTCGCAACTGCGCTCGCCAATGCTGTCGGGTCACTGTTCGCCAAATCGCCAGGGTCTTTTCCCTGCGGAAAATGTGCGACACTCACCTGCACTTTGTAGCGCTGCTCCCATTCATAAAATCTTTCGGCTGCGCCTTGCCCGGCATTGTCGGCATCAAATGCCAACACAACTTTTGTCGCGAAACGTTTGAGCAACCGAACGTGATCTTCGGTCAGCGCGGTACCACACGTGGCAACCGCTCGCTTAACACCAGAGCGTTGGAACCCAATCACATCGGTATAACCCTCGCAAACAATCACTTCATCAGCCGTGACGATTTCGGCTTTCGCCCAATTCAAACCGTAGAGAGTTTTAGATTTTGCATAGATCGCCGTCTCTGGTGAGTTTTTGTACTTTGCAGGATCAACACTTCCTGGCAACACTCGCCCGCCAAACGCAACAGGCTCACCCGAATCGCGAAAAATCGGGAACATTACTCGCGCTCGAAACGAATCTTGGGCCTTGCCACGCTTGTTGATGAAACCCAAGCCAGTTTCGCGCAACAGATCAATTGACACACCGAGATCGCGCGACAGTGCATCCCATTCGTCAGGAGCCCACCCGAGTTTAAACTCGCGAGCGACATCGCCTGACAAGCCACGATCGCGCAAATAGTCTCGTACCACTCGTGCATCGGGTGCAGTTAATAATCGATTGTGGTACCACTCAACTGCTTGCGACATGATTTCTGTCAATTTTTTTGAACGTTGACGATCTTTGCTTTGTCCACCCGTCGTATATGTCAGTTGATAGCCGGCTTTGCCTGCGATGTGCTCGATCGCGCCAACAAAGTCAAGATGCTCGATTTCTTGAATGAACTTAAAAACATCCCCGGATGCACTGCAACCAAAACATTTGTAGCGTCGCGTCTCTTCACGAACATTAAATGAACCCGATTTCTCGGCATGAAACGGACACAAGCCCACCCAATTGCGACCGACGCGACGCAACTGCACATAACCCTGAATCGTGTCGACAATCGACACCGACTCGCGCAGTCGTTCAATATCTGTATCAGCAATCGCCACGAGCGAAGGCTAGTTGATCGGTGTTATTTAGACCTTTTTGCGACGGTCTTTCACAATTGACGCCAAAATACCGACGGTCAAAACTCCGATTATTATGCCCAACGAAATCGGAACCGGAATGTGATACCAAATTGCGATTGACATCTTGATGCCAACATAAACAAGCAACAGCGAAATCGTGTGCGGCATGTATACGAAACGCTCGCGCATGTCGGCGAGCAAGAAATACAGCGCACGCAGACCAAGAATCGCAAATGCGTTCGATGCGAACACGATAAATTGCTCGCGACTCACCGCGAGCACCGCTGGCACAGAGTCAACGGCAAAAATCACGTCTGAAACTTCGATTACGACCAGCACTGCAAGCAACGGGGTGGCCATGCGACG
>CAXNFV010000196.1:0-3152 GCA_964201675.1 Ilumatobacteraceae bacterium
AGACCAACGGTCTCGCGGTAAGCCTCGCTCAACGCCTTTGGTACGGCACTTCCACCAACAGGGATCACCCGCAACGCAGAAGTATCGCGACCCTTTAGTTCAGGCAACACGCTCATCCAAATAGTCGGCACGCCTGCGGCCACAGTTACTTTTTCTTCAACGATTAAATTGGCGATTGCTTTGCCAGATAGATCTGGGCCGGGCAAAACAAGATTTGCACCGCAGGCAACTGCAGCGTGAGCGAGTCCCCAAGCGTTGGCGTGAAACATCGGCACAACGGGCAAAATAATGTCGCTTTCGCGCGCACCTAGCGAGTCGACCATCATCGCGCCCATCGTGTGCATAAATGTTGAGCGGTGACTATAAACAACTCCTTTTGGGTTGCCTGTTGTGCCACTCGTGTAGCACATGCTGGCCGCGCGATTTTCGTCGGCGATCTTGAACTCAACGCCCGATACACCCTTGATTAATTCTTCGTAGTCGTACATCTGCATGCCATCGACAGAATCTGGCACATCACCCTTGCCATCGTTCATCACGACGAGATGCTTGACAGTTTTAAAAGTCGGCAACAATGGCGCGATTAAACCGAACAGGGAGCGGTCAACAAAGATAACTTCATCTTCCGCATGATTCGCAATATATGTAAGTTGCTCGGGGAACAAACGAATATTTAGCGTGTGCACGACGCGACCTGTGCAAGGAGCTGCGAAGTACAACTCAAGATGTCTTGCAGTGTTCCACGCGAAGGTCGCGACTCGTCCATCTGCTGAAATTTTTAATTTGTCAAGGGCTCCACCAAGTTGACGCGTTCGTGCCGCCCACTCACCATAACTAATTCGATCTTTACCGACTGCCGTTGCCGTCGTGATTGTCTTATCTGAGTGATACTTTTCAGCGCGCTCAAAAATATGCACCATTGTTAATGGTGTGTCCTGCATTAAACCCTTCATTGCGCCCCCAAAAAAGTTGATGACAGTTCTTTTCAATTCACTCCGACAAAAGTTAGCAAGTCAGTTAGCATGTGACAAATGCGCAAAGCCGTGTTGACGTTGACAACAATGTTGTTTGTTATCGGCACCATCGGCACGAATATTGGCCCAGCACTTGTAGATGAACGACCAAAACTCGTATTGTTGCTCAGTTCGCGAAATCGAAACCTGTTTGGCTCGGTGCCGTATATCGATCTGTTGAGTTACTCGGTCATTGGCTTTACCCGAGTGTTAATAGCCGGCATTGCGCTGTTTCTAGTCGGCCGTTGGTATGGCACAAAAGCGCTCGGCTGGGTTGAAGGCAACATGGGTGAACTACCTGCAATTTATAAATGGACAGAGCGCGCGGTCGACAAAGCAGGACCCGCGATTCTTATCCTGATGCCTGGCAGTAATGTGGTCTGTTTGCTGCTTGGGCATCGGCGCATGGCGCCCAAAAGGTTCGTGCCATTATTGACAGTGGGCATCGTGCTCAAACTAATCGTGTTATGGCGCGGCGGAAAATTGTTTGAAGAACAGATACGTGACTTTCTTGGTTATATCGAGCGCTATCAATGGTGGGTTGTTGGTGGTCTGTTCGTAGCATCAACTTTGCAATCGGTCCGCAAGGGTCGACCAAAAACCAACTAACCCCAACTCACGATTCGGAGCAATCATGGCATCAAAAAAGAAAATCGCAAAAAAAGCCAAGAAGAAAACGGTTAAAAAGGTCGCAAAAAAGACTGTTAAGAAGACTGGCAAAGAAAAATCGGCCAAGAAATCTGGCACAACGGTAACTCTTGGTGGCAACCCAGTTTCGGTAAGTGGCAAACTGCCAGCAACAGGCAAAGCATTGCCTAAGTTTTCGCTCACAACAAGCGCACTGCAAGAAATCACCAACAAAGACATCGCGGGCAAGCGCGTAATTTTCAATATCTTCCCAAGTATCGACACACCAACGTGTGCTACCAGCACCCGTAAATTCAATGAGATTGCTTCATCGTTGCAAAATACAGATGTTTACTGTGTGTCTGCCGACTTACCATTCGCCCAAGGTCGCTTTTGTGGCACCGAAGGTTTGAGCAATGTCAAAACTGCATCTTCTTTCAGATCAAATTTTGGTGCAACGTTCGGCATCAATCTCATGAGCAGCGTGCTCAAAGGCGTTCTGGCACGAGCAGTTGTTGTCGTCGATGAAAAGGGCAAGGTATTGCACACCGAGCTCGTGAGCGTAATCGCCAACGAACCAAATTACGACGCAGCAATCAACTCTCTGCGCTAATAAAAACGCTCAAAAATCAGAGCGCTTAAATATCTAAAAATTTGTCGAGCCCGAGGGTAAAACCCTTGTGCTCGGCAATTTTTTTGCACGCCAACACTACGCCGGGCATAAAGCTTGCTCGGTCGATGGTGTCGTGGCGACTTGTAAGGGTTTGACCTTGGGTGCCTAATACGACTTCTTGATTGGCGACAACGCCGCGCATGCGAACTGCATGAATCGGAATATCACCCGGGCCTTTTGCGCCACGCGCACCAGCAATCGCTTCGTGCGTAGTCGGGTCTTTCGCCCAAGTACCGCTGGCAGCTGCCATGCGTTGTGCCGTCGAAATTGCCGTACCCGATGGTGAGTCGGCTTTGCCATCGTGATGAATCTCGATAATTTCTGCCGTGTCGAAAAATGGTGCGGCGATTTCAGCAAAGCGCATCATTAGTACTGCGCCGATAGCAAAGTTCGGCGCAACGATGCAGTTGCTGGATGTAAACATCTTCTTAAACTCTGCAAAATCTGCATCGGTAAAACCTGTCGTGCCAACCACGGCATGAACATTGTGCATTGCTAGCCACGGCAAGTTAACTCGAGAAGCCGCAGCGACCGTAAAGTCGACTGCAACTTCAACCTTTGCATCAGCCAGTGCACGCAGATCTTTGGCAATTGTTAAGCCTTCAACCGTCGAACCAGAAGCAGCAGAGTCAACTGCCGCAACCAGTTCTAGATTTTGGTCGGCCACAATTGCGGCACAGACTGTTCGTCCCATCCGCCCAGCGGCACCGATAACACCGACACGAATTGTCATGTCAGTAGATGCCTATTGATCGTTTCGCAAATCGCGATCGAACTCTTCTTCGAAACTCACACTGACTGCATCCGATGGCGTGCTGCGATCATTTGAACGCGGACGA
>CAXNFV010000197.1:0-3086 GCA_964201675.1 Ilumatobacteraceae bacterium
CGGCCGCCAGTTGCTGACTCGATCAAATTCAAAACATATTCGCGATCACGAAACGCCAAAAACACTGGCGTAATCGCTCCAAGTTGAACGCCGAGATCACCCAAGAAGAGCGACACATTTGCGATGCGCGAGAGTTCAAACAAAATCGTGCGGATGTGTTGAGCGCGCGGTGGTGCTTCAACTTCCATCAACTTTTCTGCTGCCAGAATAAAAGGCACCTCGTTGGCGAAGCTTCCGAGCCAGTCGATGCGATTGACGAGTGTCGTGACCTGCGGATACGTGCGCACTTCTGTCAACTTTTCGTAGCCGCGATGCATATATCCGCATGCTGGTTCGGCCCACACAACTTGCTCACCGTCTAGCCGAGCGATGATTCGCAAAGTACCGTGCGTTGCAGGGTGCTGCGGGCCGATATTGAGCGTCATGCCCTCTGTCTCTAGTTCAACGTTCAAACGTGCATCGGCGGCTTGGCTGGCGATGTAGGCAAGTTGTTGACGATCACCAAGCACTCGGTCGGTAAGACTCATGACTCGTCACCACCTTGGTTGTCATCGCCACCTGGCAGTGGTTCTACGTCGACAATTCCCGGCCACGGCTTCACCATGCGAGCAAGAAGCGGGAAGTCTTTGCGTAACGGAAAACCTTCAAAGTCGACCGGTAAATACATATTGCGCAAGTCAGGATGACCGTCAAACTTGATGCCAAACATCTCGTGAGTTTCACGCTCATGCCAGTTGGCGCCTGCATAGACATCGTGAATCGACTCGATAGTCAGCGAGTCGTCTGGAACGTCAACTTTGACAATGACGCTCACGTGCGAGACCGGATTCGTTACTCGAACGAACACCTGCATGCGAGTTTCTCCACCCGCGTAGCCCTGGCGAATAGTTGTGTCGCGCTCTGGTGCTGGTTCGGTTGGGTCGTCCTCGCCGCGCCCGTAGGGAGAAGGCATCCAGTCGATTGCTGAAAGAAAACAAAAATACTGGAATCCGAGCGTGTCACGTAACGTTCGCATGGATGACTTCCATGTATCGGTGTGCACACGCAACCACAAGTCTTCTTTGTGAAAAGAATCGACGAGTCGATCACCAAGTGCCGCTTTCACCTCTGCAACTGACGTGATGCGCGGCTGGGTGTCGGATGGGGTGCTCATAAACAAGAATTAGTTGTTGACGACAACTGTTTGACCTTTGCGCTCAGCAAGTTCAGCAGAATCTGAAACTGCATCCATTGACTTTGTTCCTTCGCCACGCCAACGCGCACCCATATCTTCGTTCTTGATGCGTTGTTGCAACAATACGATGCCCTCAAGAAGTGCTTCGGGTCGCGGCGGACAGCCCGGCACATAGACATCAACAGGGATAATCTGATCCACACCTTTTGTTACCGAGTAACTATCCCAATACGGGCCACCACAGTTTGCGCAACTGCCCATGCTGATTACATATTTTGGCTCCGGCATCTGCTCATAGAGTCGACGAATCACCGGCGCCATCTTGTCAGTTACTGTTCCTGAAATTACAACCAAGTCTGCTTGTCGCGGACTGGCCGGCAATGGAATAACTCCCAGACGCATAACGTCATAACGTGGCGAACCAAACGCTGCACCCATTTCAATTGCGCAACACGCTAGTCCCCATTGATAAACCCATAGAGAATACGAGCGACCCAAATTGAAAAGTGATGTCAGCGGCTTTGGCAATCGTCCGCGATCAACTAAACCCATCGCAACACACCTTTACGCCAAGCGTAAATTAATCCAAGTAACAAAATAAATACGAAAGCGCCCATCTCAATCAAACCGAATGCACCGTATCGCTCAAGTTGTGTCGCCCACGGAAAAATAAAAACGGCTTCGACATCAAACACAACAAACAGCAACGCAAAAATGTAATAGCGAACTTGACTTTGCGACCAACCGTGACCCACTGGATCAACACCGCTCTCGTAAGTCAGCATCTTTTCTTTGTTCGGACGATTCGGACGAAGTAACGATGAGATCCAAAGCAGTAATCCAGCGATTGCAACCGCCGCCCCGCCGAACCAAACAACGTTCAAAAACGACCGAATGAAGATTGACATACCCTGTAAAACTAGTCTGCAAATTGCTTATTGCTTAAACTCGCCACCACATTGATCGCTTGTGAAAGATCAATAGATTTAAGGTTTACGTAGCTGATTTACTTGCTACTTCACGAGCAGAAGTTTCAATGAACCAGTCAACTAATCGTGCCGCTGCAGGCGCACTGCTTTGCACTTCAGATATTGTCTGCTCAATCAACTCGTTGACAGTTATGCCGAGTTTGGCTAGTTCTAATTCGCCAGATTCACTAGCCCATCGTCGCACGATCGCCTCGGTAACTTCAGGATGAAACTGCGTCGCAAATGAACGACCTTTGCGGATTGCCTGTGGACCCGCTGGACTTGTGGCAAGAACTTCAACGTCTGTTGTTGGAGTGAAAGTGTCATAGTGCCATTGCAACCAGGTGCCGCCGATCACTTGGTTCGGGGCTTGCGCGTCGACTTGATGCCATCCGACTTCGTGGCGCGTTGCACGTTGAACGGTGCCGCCGAATGCCTTGGCCATTATTTGAGCGCCGTAGCAAATTCCAAATATTGGGATTCCTCGACGGTGCGCCTCAAGAATCATCTCGCACTCAGCACGGACATTTTTTTCGATGTTTGGCCAATACACCGACCACCAGCTTCCCAATAAAACGACCAAGTCTGTTCCGTCAAGAGACGGCCACTGGTCTGGCTGCTCGCGCTCGCAATGATCAAAAACACTGCCGTGATCTTTGAACCGCTCTCCGACGAAACCTTGCTCGGCAAATCGCTGGCCGATACAACCTGGGTCGGCATCATTGGCGTTGGCAACCAGTAATGAGCGCATCGCTAAGTTTTGATCAACTACCGAGTTGATCGTTATTTGTAGAAAATGGTTCGACCAAAAGTTCTACGGCTGCCAAATTAATCGATTCAAATAATTTCAGATTAGCCAATGGCAATTTAGGCTGATAAAGCTTGATCAATTTTTCAGCAGACTCGTCATCACGAAGAAGTCGCACGAAAAAAACCAACTCACT
>CAXNFV010000198.1:0-3082 GCA_964201675.1 Ilumatobacteraceae bacterium
GCGCGAGTCGGCTACCGCGCGAGCCGCTGGCAACGCAGTATTCGGTGTTTACGCCGGTGACTCGTTTCTTGCCAGTAAAACTTTGATCTGTAGCGAACCAGCAGACGTAAATTCAAAAGTAAAGCCGCTTGATGCGGTAGCCCTGCGCGGTGTGGGTTTCGACGCTCTCGTACTTGGTAATCATGAATTTGATTACGGTCCTAGTTTTCTGTCGCGCTATCTCAGAGCGTTCGCCAAAAATGGCAAGCCGACGCTGCCAGTGCTTAGTGGAAACATGACCTTTAATAAAGAAACAAATCTCAGCGACTTGATTGGGCCGATCGGACAGACGAACAATTTGTCTGCACCTGGCAAGAACATTTCGCAGTGGATGGTCTATACCGATCCAAAAACTGGTGCCAAGATCGGCGTAGTTACCGCGGTGACTCCACTGTTGCCGACTATCTCGTCGCCGGGTAATAGCCGTTTGCTGACTGCAGATATTAACGCTGTGGCTGCGCGTTTGCAGAAGCAGATCGACACATTAGAAAAGAGCGGCATCAACAAAATTATTTTGGTGAGTCACTTACAAGACCTCAATAATGACAAAGCCCTAGTTGCCAAATTGCGCGGTGTCGATGTTGCAGTTGGCGGTGGCGGTGACGAATTGTTGCAGAGCGACTACATCGCGAACTCGGTTGAATTGTTGCCAGGAGAGTCGACACCAGTCGGCTCGTATCCTACGAATGTTACTGATGCATCAGGAAAAGTTGTTCCCGTTGTCACTACGAGTGGTAACTATAAATATCTTGGTCGCGTTGATATTCGCTTTGATAAAAAAGGCAATGTCGCAGAAGTCGTGCAGGCAACTTCATATCCGCGTCGTGTGATTCCAAATTCAAGTGAGGCAACAGCACTCGGCTTAACCGATTCTGTGTTGTCAGATTACGGCTTGCAGAGCACAGTGATTGAATCGCTGAACGGTTGTCTCGCTGGCTTGAGCACGCCGTTTGCTAAGACGAACATTCTCTTCAATACGGGGCGTGGTAGTGCGACTACCCCGGGCGTACGCACGGTTGAGACCAACGGAGGAAATCTTGTTGCTGACTCGTTTGTATATCTTTACGATCAGGTCGCAAGCAAAGAGGGTCTAGCTGCTCGTAGCGCAAGCAACCCCGTCGTGGCAGTGCAAAACGGTGGTGGTATTCGACAGAACTCCGGCGATCTCTTGCCGGTATCGGGCTCTGCCCCAGGAACAATCTCGCGTGGCAACACGTTTGACCTGTTGCCTTTCGATAATCGGTTTGCTCTGTTTACTGATATGAGCGCTACACAGTTGAAAGAAGTTTTCGAGCGTTCATGCGCGAGTGGAACGAGTGGCGGAGGCCAGTTTCTGCAGGTCGCTGGCTTGAAAGTTACTTGTAAGCGCAGCAATACGGCTCAGGTTGTCGGCAATCCTCCTTCTGGATTGCAATACGGACCTGTAACTACTGCCGGATCACGTGTTATTTCGCTAACACTTACCGATGGCACCAAATTGGTTGACAACGGTGCAGTAGTTGCTGGTGCGCCTGCAGTTGACGTGATTACAAACTCATTCACGGCAATTGGTGGCGACAACTTTCCGACATTTGGTGCGGCAAAGTCAAAGGTGTTGGGATACTCGTATGAAGAAGCGTTGTATCGCTACCTTTTGAGTTTTCCAAAAGGTACTGACGGTCTGCCCACAATTCCAAGTTCAGACGCTCGTTATAAGTCGGGTGGCGAGGGCCGAATTACCTGGCAGTCGTAACAATTACGGATGCTACGTTGCCCGACGGCACGAAGTATCCGTAATTTAAAGTTTCGCTAGTTAGTGGGCTTTTTTGAAACTTTGATCACTGCTGCGGCGATGACGATTGCTGCGACCACGATGATTATTAGAACAAGCGGCTGATTATTTCGGGTGTCTGTCTGGTCGGTGGTTTCGGACGTGTTCGATTGCTCGTCTGACGACTGAGTTTCTGGTGTTGATATCGGTGAGTTTTCATACCAAGCCATCACCCCAGCAACGCCAAGATCACGATTGCTGATATTTTCAACGGGCGTGCCGAACATTTCAATTTGACCAAAAGAAACTGTGAAGCGACTTGGCGAATTGCCAGTGACGACAACCGAATAGGTGCCGGCAATCGCAACTGAATTAATTACGGTGAGTCGCACATAATTTTTGCCCGAGTATGGCTCGGCAAACGAAACTTTTTCGCTGACGGCGAGTTTTGTGGTTGTGCCAGCGGGGTCGGTGATTTCGAGAAACGGTAGTGACGCATCGTCGAGTTGATTTTCTGGCGCAAGATCGGGGATCAGAATTGAAAAATAGAGTGAGTCGCCCTCTTTGAAGTTGACGCGAAACCCGCGCGTATCTTTTGGCGAGTCGAGTGCGCCATAGAGGGCGAAAGAAATCGTGCCGTCAAGAATGAGCGGACCATTTGATGGCGTGGTTTGGTCTGACGTGAGGATGATCGGATCGTGTGCTTTAGCCACTGATGCTGGTAGCAAGCCGATTAACGCGAGTGAGGCGAGTGAAATTAGTAGAAACTTCTTCATACTTAATTCTGCCACTAAGTTGCGTCCACTATTTGTGACGCGGCGCTGATTATTGGGTGATTGCGTTTAATGAGGCGCGAATGCCGATGACATACGCATCGCCTGAGGCCACTTGTGGCGCGAGGCTCGCGACGAGTTTGTTGTAGTCGTCGGGTGAAGTTGTGTTGGCGAACTGCACTGTTTGCCACTCGCGGCCATCACCGATGATTGTGCCTTCGGCATAAAAGTTTTTTGCATTCGAAATTGCCGAGAACGCAGACTCGCGCTCGGTGTTGCGACGCACGATCATTGTCAAGAACTCGCCGTCACCTGGTGTTGGTCGCTCGCGAGTGTCGAGCGAAAGATCTTCGGGTCGACAACACACGATTACTGTTCGCTTCATTCCGGCTGCTTTGTGAACATGTTTTTCACCGAAGTCTTTGCGTGACTGCATCTCGATAAAAGATTTGCGGGTGGGGTAACGCACGACGGCAATACGATCCCAATCTTCGGGGCCGTCTGCGTTGCCGACAACATC
>CAXNFV010000199.1:0-3076 GCA_964201675.1 Ilumatobacteraceae bacterium
GCAAAATCTTTCGCCGATCTCGAGTTCATGGTCAGCGTTGATATTTATCTGAACGAAACTTCAAAATTCGCTGACGTAATTTTGCCTGTGCCATCTTCGTTGCAACGCAGTCATTATGACCTCGCGCTCTTGACATTTGCCGTGCGCAATGTTGCCAACTACAGCAAACCGGTTTTACCCAGATCGGCAAACGAACCAGATGAGTGGGAGGTCTTAGCCAAGATTGCAGCGATAGTTTCAGGTCTTGGTGTTGAAACCTTGCCTTCGACTATCGATGATCTGACCATTTTGAAATTAGTTGAAGGCGCAACGAAAGACTCTTCGTCAAATATTTTTGGTCGTGACAGTGAAGCGCTAATCAGCGAACTTTCCATCGCTGGTCGTCGTGGGCCAGATCGAATACTCGACTTTTTACTTCGTACTGGTCCGTTTGGCGATGGTTTTGGTGCAGTGCCAGATGGTCTGACTCTTGACAAGTTGATCGCTTCGCCACATGGCATTGACTTCGGCGCACTTGAACCGCGCTTGCCTAATGTTTTGCGAACACAATCCGGAAAAATCGAACTCGCCGCACGGCAATTGGTAGATGATTTGACGCGACTAGAAGTTTTCTGTCAAGAGAAAATTGATACAACGCAGTTGACACTTGTTGGTCGTCGAGATTTACGATCAAATAATTCGTGGTTGCATAACATTGAAGTACTTGTCAAAGGCAAAGTGCGGTGCACACTTCAGATGCACCCAAATGATGCAACACGACTTGGCATCATGCAAGGTTCATCGGTTCGCATCAAAAGTCGAGTCGGAAGTGTTGATGCTCCAGTTGAAATCACCGACTTAATTCGCCCAGGGGTCGTAAGTTTGCCGCATGGTTGGGGCCACTCAATGCCTGGTACGAACACAAAAGTGGCTTCAAGTCGTGCTGGTGTGAACTCAAATGTTTTGACAGATGAGCAACGCCTTGACCCATTGTCAGGCACAAGCGTTCTCAATGGGATTCCCGTTTCAGTGGCTGTTTTATAGAAATTCAGCCTAAAAGTTACATAAATTTCATAAGCGGGGCGTTGCCCACAGGTAATCCCCAGAAGATCTCGTTAATTAACACGCCTATCCACTTCCAATCCACAGGGCTGTCTGTCTATGATCTCAACCCGGTTTGGATTGGTCTCTAAAACGGCTCTAATTAAGGCTCACAAATGATTGACAAAGACAAATAACAGTGCTGTAATCTTGACTACAAGTTGTGTGTGGTTCTGCATTGGGGGAACATTCGACACTACATCTTGTGGTTCCACTTGGGGCCATGGTTTTGAGGTGCTAGCCCCCAAAAAGAGTTGCGAGTGATCAGAAGAAGTTTACAAATTGTAAAAGTAAGCAACAATAATTAATCGAATTAAACATTGAAAGGTTTAGTACAAAATGTCAATTGCTCCAGAGCGTTTATCAATCGGTATCCGCCGACACTTCACAGCACCAGGTACACATCCATATGACCAAGTCGTATGGGAGCGAAGGGACGCTCAAATCAAAAACTGGAAGGATGGAACAGTTGCGTTTGAACAACTCGGGGTCGAGTTTCCAACATCATGGTCGTTGAATTCAACAAACATCGTTTCGCAAAAATATTTCAGAGGCACACCAGGTACCCCAGAACGTGAAAACTCGATGCGCCAAGTTATTGATCGTGTTGCCGACACAATAACCAAATGGGGAACCGAGTGCGGTTATTTTGCTGATCAAACAGAGTCAGATTCATTTCGTGACGAACTGAAATATATTTTGGTGACGCAACGCGCCGCGTTTAACTCGCCAGTGTGGTTCAACATCGGTGTCGAAGGTGTTCCTCAACAAGCCAGTGCATGTTTTATTTTGGCCGTCGACGACACGATGGACGCTATTTTAAATTGGTACAAAGAAGAAGGAACGATTTTTAAAGGTGGCTCGGGTTCTGGCATCAATTTGTCGAACATTCGTAGCAGCGCAGAACATCTAAAAGGCGGAGGCACAGCATCAGGACCGGTCAGCTTCATGCGTGGAGCTGACTCTTCAGCCGGAACCATCAAGTCAGGCGGCAAAACTCGTCGTGCCGCAAAGATGGTCATCCTTAATGTTGATCATCCGGACATCGAAGAATTTATTTGGTGCAAGTCACACGAAGAAAAGAAGGCACGAGCTCTTCGAGATGCAGGATTTGACATGGATCTTGACGGCAAAGATTCTTTCTCGGTTCAATATCAAAACGCCAACAACTCAGTTCGTGTAACAGATGAGTTCATGCAGGCGGTCAAAGATGATGCCGACTGGAACCTACTTGCGGTCAAAGACAGGCGGGTCGTACGAACAATTCGTGCCCGTGACTTGTGGCGTCAAATGGCAACCGCATCATGGGAGTGTGCAGATCCTGGTTTGCAATTTGATACAACAATCAATAAATGGCATACGGCACACGCTGCTGGTCGCATAAATGGTTCAAACCCTTGTAGCGAATATATGCACATCGACAACTCGGCGTGCAACTTGGCTTCAATCAATTTATTGAAGTATCTAGACGACAACGACCACTTTGATGTTGAGGCTTACAGCCACACGATTGAAGTTATGTTCACCGCACAAGAGATTCTTGTCGGTAACGCCGACTATCCAACCGAAAAAATTGCCGAGAACAGTCGGTTGTTTCGTCAACTTGGTTTGGGCTACGCAAACCTCGGAGCGTTGCTGATGGCACTCGGAATGCCATACGACTCAACGGGCGGTCGTGCTTGGGCTGCCGCACTGACCTCACTAATGACAGGTCACGCCTATGCAACGAGCGCTCGCACTGCAAGCCGAATGGGCCCATTTGCTGGATATTCGGCCAACGAGCGTTACATGCTCAATGTTTTGCGAATGCACCGCGACGCCAATAAAGAGATCGACAACATTGATGTCGTGCAACAAGACCTTGTAGCTGCTGCAACCGCATCATGGGATGTTGCAGTTCGCGATGGTGAAGAATTTGGTGTACGTAATAGTCAAGCCAGTGTGCTGGCGCCAACCGGCACGATTGGTTTGATGATGGATTGTGACACAACAGGTA
>CAXNFV010000200.1:0-3074 GCA_964201675.1 Ilumatobacteraceae bacterium
GCGATGACTCAGGCCGCGTGTCCAAGCGAAAATCGAAGCAATTGAATTTGTTGAAGTCTCCAAACCTTTTTGATGATCGCGATAATGGCGCGTGACCGTGCCGTGAGCAGCCTCTGACTCTAGAACTCTGCCGTCTGGAGTCGCCAAAACTGACGTCATTAAACCCAGCGAACCGAAGCCTTGGGCAACAATGTCAGATTGAACGTCACCATCATAATTTTTGCACGCCCATACATATCCGCCTTCCCAACGGATCATGCACGCCACCATGTCGTCAATCAGACGATGTTCGTAGGTGAGTTTGCGCTTGTCGAATTCGGTCTTGAATTCAGCGTCAAAGATCTCTTGAAAAATATCTTTGAACCGACCGTCATACGCTTTAAGAATTGTGTTTTTGGTGCTCAAGAACACCGGGTAGTTGCGTTGCAAGCCGTAGTTGAACGACGCGCGAGCAAAACTACGAATTGATTCGTCGTAGTTATACATTCCCATTACGACACCAGATCCCTTAAAATCTGCGACTTTCATCTCTACAGGTTTGCTGCCATCTTGTGGCACATAAGTCATGGTTACCGATCCTGGCCCTGGCACCTTGAAGTCAGTTGCCTTGTATTGGTCGCCGTGCGCGTGGCGTCCAATCACAATTGGTTTGTTCCAGTGAGGCACGAGTTTTGGAATATTGCCACAAATAATCGGCTCACGAAATACAACACCATCGAGAATGTTTCTGATTGTTCCGTTGGGTGATTTCCACATTTGCTTCAAATTAAACTCTTTGACGCGTGCTTCGTCGGGCGTAATCGTCGCACACTTGACGCCGACTCCGTGTTTCAGAATTGCATTCGCAGCGTCGACCGTAACTTGATCGCTAGTTGCATCGCGATTCTCAACGCCAAGGTCGTAGTAATCGAGATCAAGATCGAGATACGGCAAAATCAGACGATCTTTAATGAACTTCCAAATAATTCGCGTCATCTCATCGCCGTCAAGATCTACAACTGGATTCGCTACTTTAATTTTTGATGGCATAAAACTCCACTATTTTCGGCTCGGCATTACTTGTATCTTACTTGTAGACAATAGTCACGCAGTTGACAACTATCCCAACGCAGGAATTTCTAATCTCGTCACCTACCATCGTCGTTATGGACTTCGCATGGACACCAGAACAAATCGCTCTTCGTGAACATGCTCGTTTGGTGGCCACCAAGGCTGTAAAAAAGTATGGTCGTTTTAATGACACTTGGATGAACGGCTACTCTCGCGAATTTTCTCGTGAACTGGCGTCTCATGGTTGGATCGGCATGACATGGCCCACCGAATTTGGTGGAGGGGGCCGACCCGCAATCGAACGATTGATTGTCGGCGAAGAAATGATCAGCGCGGGCGCACCGATTGCCGCATCGTGGTTTGCTGACCGACAGATGGGCCCGGCGCTAATTAGTTACGGCACGAAAGAACAACAAGAGATGTTTTTACCTGAGATGCTTGCAGGCAACACAACATGGTGCATCGGCATGAGTGAGCCCAACGCGGGCAGCGACCTTGCATCGCTGAAAACATTTGCTCAGCGCGACGGCGATGAGTTTGTCATCAACGGACAAAAGATCTGGACAAGTTTTGGCGAACACGCTGATTATTGCTATTTGATTTGTCGCACCAGCAACGACGGTTCGCCACATTCAGGTATCAGCGAAATTATTGTGCCGATGAACACGCCGGGCATCGAGGTTCGCCCGATCAAAGACATGACGACCAATAGTCATTTTTGCGAAGTTTTCTATACGAATGTTCGTGTACCGGCGACGAATCTAGTCGGCGCTCTCGGCGGGGCATTCAAGCAAACAATGCGTCAACTTGAGCATGAGCGTGGCGGCATCGATCGACTGGTCTCAAACCATGCACTATACAAAATGGCTCTCGAATGCGTTGACCGTAAAGATTTATTGATTCGCCAAGAAATCGCTGCAATTGAAACTGGCTATCAAATTGGTCGAATCCTGGTGATTCGCGAAGTTTTGCACCAAGCCCCAGGTGGATTCTCGGCTGCAACGAAATGTTTCTGCACCGAACATGAATGGCGCGTTGCCCAATTCGTCAATAAAGTTTTCGGCGCTCGCGCTTTGTTATGGGACGACTTCAGCCAAGGTCTTGCATACGCCTCGGCCTACACAATCATGGGCGGAACTTCTAATGTGATGCGCAATATTCTTGGCGAGCGCACACTCGGCCTGCCCCGCGAACCTAAATAGATCGATTTACTAGCATCAGGATATGAGTTCGCATCCACTTGAGTTGTCGGCAAGAGTTATTGATTCGGGAGTTGTCGATCAACCGCTAAATCGCGTGACTAACGAAATCACTGAACTCGCGGACGGCCTGGCGATCGTCGAAAGTTTCAGTCACAGCGCCGTGTTTGATACTGGCGATGGTCTGATTTGTTTTGATGCATCGGGCGCTGGCAGCGGCAACGATGTCGTCAACTCGATTCGTTCTTGGCGCAAAGACAGAATCTCAAACTTGATCTACACACACGGTCATGCCGACCATATCGGCGGCAGTTTCGCTTTCGCCGCTGATGCAACCGAGCACAACTTTCAAAAGCCGCATGTCATTGGCCATGAGAACGTAAATACTCGCATCGACCGCTACACACAGACAAGCGACTGGAATATTCGAATCAACCAACGCCAGTTCGGTGGTATCCGCAGCGACATGGGCTTGAATATAGGCGAGAATCTGCAGCGCTTCTTGCCACGATCCACGATGCGACCCGATGAAACTTTTCGTGAGTCACACATTTTCGAAGCAGGCGGCACACAAATTGAGCTGCATCACGCTCGTGGCGAAACAGATGATCATCTCTGGGCGTGGATGCCCGAAAAAAAATGGTTGTTCTCGGGTGACTTCGTTATCTGGAACTACCCCAATGCTGGCAATCCGCAAAAAGTTCAGCGCTATGCCTTCGAGTGGGCACAGGCGTTGCGACGCATGATCGCTCAAGGGCCAGAGTTGCTGGTGCCAGCACACGGTTTGCCAATCGAAGGCAAAAAACGAATCGCAATGGTTCTCGA
>CAXNFV010000201.1:0-3062 GCA_964201675.1 Ilumatobacteraceae bacterium
ATTCAGAAGTGTTTCAGTAAAGTGCAAGCCGGCAGTTGGCGCGGCTGGCGATGCTGGCCTATTTGCATAAATTGTCTGATATCGGTTTGGTTGCAAAAGTTTTGTCGTTCTATAAGGTGGTAACGGCATCTCGCCATATTTGACCAGCAGCTCTTCGACACTATTGCTGCGAGTAATTAACTCGACCAAAAATGTGTCGCCCGCAACGGTTCGCTCGCCGATGCGAACGAGTTCGGTGCCGTCACTTGCAAACAAAATCTCGCCAAGTTTCAATCTCTTGGCTGGCCGAATCAAGGCCTCCCAAGTTTCTTGTTCAGAGGATCGTCGCTCTAGCAATAAAACTTCGGCAACACCGCCCGATTGCCGCAACAATCGCAGTCTTGCCGGAATCACTTTCGTATCATTGACGACCATCACATCGCCATCGCGACAAAGTTCAAGAAAATCGCTCACATATTTGTGACCCGGACTAACAGTTCCGTTGTCAACCAATAGTCGCGCAGAGTCACGCGGTTCGATTGGCGTCTGCGCGATCAGTTCGTGGGGCAACTCATAATCAAAATCTTCTAGACGCACGACAGCAGATTTTTAGAATAACTCGGGCGCAGATGCCGGTGGTGCTTCACCAATATGGCGCCATGCCGACGGCATCGCTACTCGACCACGCGGCGTGCGCGCCAGCAAGCCTTGCTGAATCAAAAATGGCTCATAGACGTCTTCAATGGTTTCGGTCTGCTCACTAACAGAAATCGCCAAGGTCGACAACCCAACTGGACCGCCACCAAATTGTCGACACAGTGCAGACAGAATTGCCCTGTCAACTTTGTCTAAACCCAAATCGTCGACACCGAAAACTTCGAGTGCTTGACGAGCGCTTTTCTCTGTCACCTGGCCATCACCACGAACTTCAGCATGGTCGCGAACACGACGCAACAGACGATTGGCAATACGTGGGGTCCCGCGTGATCGACGCGCAATCTCGTGTGCTCCATTTGCGTCTATCGGCACTTTCAAGATTCGTGCGGTGCGTTGCACGATCAGTTCGAGTTCATCAACTTCATAAAAATCAAGTCGTGCGACCAGACCGAAACGGTCACGAAGCGGACCGGTAATCATGCCCGTTCGTGTTGTCGCGCCGATGAGCGTGAATCGTGGCAAAGTCAGGCGAATCGACGAGGCCGATGCACCTTTGCCGACAACGATGTCAATTTGAAAATCTTCCATTGCGGGATAAAGAATCTCTTCAACTTGTCGCGACAGACGATGAATCTCGTCAATAAACAAGACATCATTGACATCAAGTTTTGTGAGAATCGACGCGAGATCGCCAGCCCGCTCGAGTGCCGGGCCAGAAGTAATGTGAATCTTGGCTGACATTTCACTGGCGACAATGCCTGCCATCGTTGTTTTGCCAAGACCCGGAGGCCCTGCCAGCAAAATGTGATCGGCAGATTGTTCTCGTTTGCGCGCCGCTTCAAGCACGATGCCAAGATGTTCTTTGAGTTCGCGCTGACCTACGAAATCACTCAGTGATTTTGGCCGAAGACCAATGTCATCGAGGTCTGCAGGGTCGGTCGTTAGAGCAGGATCTGTAAATTCTTCACGCACGGCGAGCACCCAACATGGTTAGTGCTTCACGCAACATCGCCTCAGAATCGTTGGATGCAGACATCTCGCGAAGCACATCGCGGATCTCTTCGCTTGAGTAACCGAGCCCCGATAGTGCATCGCGAACATCGCCGATACTCGACGAGCCATTCATTGTGCTGCTGGATTCTAAAATGTTGAGGTGTAATCGACTCTTTAACTCGATCAACAATCGCTCGGCTGTCTTCTTGCCGACCCCAGAGACGAGTGTCAATGCCGGAATGTCTGAGCCGGCAACGATGTCGACGAGTGCCCTCGGCGAATGCGTTGCCAAAATTGTCATCGCCATATTTGGACCAACCCCATGGGTGGCGATCAAAATCTCAAAACAGCGTCGCTCGTCCCTGTCAAGAAAACCATAAAGAGTTTGCGCATCTTCGCGAACATGATGATGAATATGCATAAAAGCGGTCGTTGTCGGCTCAAGTTCACCAAGAGTTCGTGGTGTCACATGCACCAGATATCCGATGCCGTTGGTTTCGATCAACACGGTTGATTCAGTTGTTCGTTCGAGAACAGTTCCGCGCAATGACCCAATCATGCCGACCGCACTTTAGCCTCACTAATTTTTTTTGCCAAGCTACTTGAAGCAATATGACACAATGCAATCGCTGCGGCATCTGCGGCGTCAGCTGGTTTTGGAATCGCATTTAAACCAAGTCGTTGCTTGACCATTTTTTGAACTTGTGCTTTATCGGCACCACCCCAACCTGTGATCGCGAGTTTCACTTGATTCGGCGTGTATTGCTCGACTTGTAATCCTCGGCGAGCGGCAGCACTTAAAGCCAAACCACTAACTTGACCAACGCTCATTGCGGTACGCACATTTGATTGAAAAAAAATGTGTTCAACGGCGACAACAGACGGCCGATACTCATCTAGAAGTTCTTCGATTTCTTTACTTATTTCGGCGAGACGCTGAGGCAACCCTTGATCGGGACTCGTGCGCAAAACACCCAGCGCACGCATCGTGATCTGGGTGGCGCCTTGAACCTCTATTACGGCGTAACCGCATCGCGTTAAGCCCGGGTCAATGCCAAGAACAACCGAGTTCTTTGACTCACAGGACAAATGAAAGTTGCCTGATGACTGGGCGAACATATGTTCTATGTTACTGGATACCCGCTTGGGCATTGGCGACTGCTTTGATCAGTTCTTTAACGGGTCGAAAGGTGACTCCAACAAGTGCGCGATGCACATATTTGACTACTCCATTTGGGTCAATAACAAAAACACTTCGTCTCGGCAGACCTGCAAACCCGACTACCCCATAATCACTCAGAACTTTTTTATCAGGATCGGAAAGTAGCGGAAACCCAAATTTATGTTTGCCAGAGAATGTCTCGTGACTCGCAATGTCTTGATGAGATACCGCCAATACTTGCGCTCCAACATTTGAAAACTGCGAAAGCTCA
>CAXNFV010000202.1:0-3055 GCA_964201675.1 Ilumatobacteraceae bacterium
ATCGGCCTGTCGATATTGACGGGTGCAACCGTCGCACCACTGAAAAGTTTTCGTTCATAATTCGCCAAAGTTTCGCCTGCTCCGAAGCCAACCTGTTTTAAACCTTGCATCACGGCAACAAGACAGTCGTCGCGTAAGACCTCGAGTTCACGAATAGTTCGAGCGCCCGCTTGGGCATCGGATTGCGACACGATCTTCTCCAGTAGTACGTCATCCAGTTCGGGAACATTCATAAGTTTTGTCCACGGCCACTTCAGAGTCGGTCCAAATTGCGCCATAAAATGTCGCATGCCTGCCTCTCCTCCTGCGATGCGATACACCATAAAAGTTCCCATGAACGACCAGCGCAAACCGGCACCAAAACGAATTGCATCGTCAATTTCTTCGGCCGTAGCGACACCGTCGTTGATCAGCCAAAGCGCTTCGCGCCACATCGCCTCCATCAATCGATCAGCAACGAAGCCGTCAATTTCTTTTTGCAGCATTAGCGGACGCATCCCAATTAGCTCATAGACCGTTCGCGCTCGCTCGCGGGCCTCGAGCGAAGTTTTGTCGCCGCCGCAAATCTCAACAAGTGGTAGCAGATAGACAGGATTAAATGGGTGTCCGACAACTAATCGCTCAGGAAATGTCATATCGCGTTGCAATTGAGTCGGCAAGATACCAGATGTCGAGGAGCCAAAAACAACATCAGCAGGCGCAACTCGACTTGCCCGTGCGAGCAATTCTTGTTTCAATTCAACACGCTCTGGAGCGCTTTCTTGAACGAAGTCCACGCCGGTTACCGCTTCTTCTGGAGTGTCGACGAAAGTAATTTTGCCTTCAAGTGGGAGAGGCGCAAGGGTCAGTTTGGCGTAAGCACGGCGAGCATTGGCCATAACTTCGCCAATTTTTCGTTTGGCTTGAGGGTCGACATCGTAGATTTTTATGTCGTAACCGTTGAGTACAAACCTTGCCGCCCATCCGCCTCCGATTACTCCGCCACCCAGCAGACCAATCGTTTTTAGCGCCTTGTTTGTTGTCACGAGTGTTTCGTGAGTTGAAGTTTCTGACGGACCGCGTCAGGACCAATGACGTTGACGTTCATGTTCTCAAGAATATTCACAGCCCGCGAGACGAGATCGGCGTTCGAAGCTAGTTCTCCCCGCGAGAGATAGATGTTGTCTTCTAATCCAACGCGAACATTGCCGCCTGCAAGAGCCGCCATCGCAACAAATGGCAATTGCATGCGGCTGATTGAAAACGCCGAAAAAATAGCGCCAGCAGGCAGTTGATGAACGAGCGCCATAAATGTGGTCGGGTCGTCTGGTGCGCCATATGCGATGCCCATGCAGAGTTGAATCATGATCGGGTCATCGAGCAAGCCCTCGGCGATTAGATCTTTGACCATCACAAGATGACCAGTATCAAAAACTTCAAGTTCGGCACGTACACCAAGTTTCTGAACTTGCTTAGCCATTGAACGCAAAACACTTGGCGTGTTCACCATTATGTAGTCGCCACCCGAAGAAAAATTCATCGTGCCGCAGTCAAGGGTGCATATCTCGGGTTTTAGACGCGCAACATGGACGAGTCGTTCGGTAGCACCAACCATGTCAGTGCTAGCCGCGTCAATTGGTAGAACTTTTTCGTCGCCACCCAGAACCAAATCACCACCCATACCTGCTGTGAGGTTGATAACCACATCGGTGCCTGACGATCTAATACGGTCTACAACCTCGGCGTATAAATCAACGTCGCGAGAACCCTTGCCGGTTTTCGGATCTCTCACATGGATATGCACCACCGCTGCGCCAGCCTTCGCGGCATCAATTGCCGATTCTGCTATTTGCTGTGGGGTAACTGGAACCTTGTCGCTCTTGCCGGTGGTCTCGCCAGCGCCCGTGACCGCACAAGTAATGAAGACATCCCAATTCATGATGAAACTTTACTTGGAATACGAAAGAATAGAAACGGGCTATCTTCGCTGGGCTCAAACTTCTCGAAGCCTGGACACGGTGTCTCTTCAAGATCCCAGTCAATTTTTGGTACCAAGACGAAATCGGCATCCGAAGTCAATGCTGGTCTGCAT
Source organism: Ilumatobacteraceae bacterium (assembly GCA_964201675.1). GTDB lineage: Bacteria > Actinomycetota > Acidimicrobiia > Acidimicrobiales > Ilumatobacteraceae > BACL27. Next base: position 2,072 of record CAXNFV010000202.1, read on the forward strand.
CCAAGTTCTCGAAGTTCGTCGCCAATCAAGAGATCTTTGACCAAGATTATTCCAAGGCCATTTTCAATACCACTCATCATTGAGATCGCGGGTCCGTCATTACCCATGTACACATAGTTGTTCACTGAATCTTGATCGCGAAGCTCAACTAAGGCTATGTACTTTTGCATTCGGCCGATCTCTTGGGAGCTCCATCGATCACCGTTGCCCGCCATTCGAAGCCATTCAAAACTTGGATTTGGCGCTTGAGTTAGTGAAATCAGGGGTATCAATAGCAGACAAAAGATTGGTGCAAGAACGATTTTGAAATCACCATTTTTGAAATGCGCAGTCTTGTTCTCTCGGATTATCTTGAATTGCGCGCGCAGCAATCCAGCAAAACCAGCGATGCATAGCGTTAGTGGTATTAGCGAAGGAGTCAATCTAGGGACCATTGATCCACCAGAAAAGTAAAACAATGTCGCTGAACCCCATAGCCCACCAAAGCTCAAGATGATTAATGAGAAAGTCTCTTGGCTATTTGGGGCGGCCAACTTTGGGGCTCGGAAAAGTTTGGCTGAGCCGATAACTGCGCTCGCCCCGAAAATTGCATAGAAAAAAACCCACAATCCAAAAATAGGCATCGCTTCGTTTGCGAATGAGTCGAGACCGTGTGCTTTACTCATTGCTAGCCAATTTCTTGTTGTGAGTTCTGTGTTACTCGCGCCGTACGCAATAATTAGCAAGGCTGACACAAAAATTGCCCCAAGTAATATCTTTAAAAGATCTCCCCGGGTAATCAATGTAAGTCTCGCAACAAAAAACAGGACGATAATCGCAGCAATGGATGCTGGCACGCCAAACTCGACATTATTGAATGCCGTAATGACTAACAATATGCCGACAGAAAAACCTAAAAAGGATTTCTTGCGGCCACGACTGTTTACCGAAAGTCCTGCAACTGATACCAACAACGCAATCGGTAACACACTGCGTCCTGGAACG
>CAXNFV010000203.1:0-3053 GCA_964201675.1 Ilumatobacteraceae bacterium
CGTCGCAGTTGTGTCCATAAATGCCGTCATATATAAAAAGAAGCCAAGTAAAGCGGGCGTAACATTCGGGCCGGTCAAAGCCCAACCACCACCCCAAGCAAAAACCCAGTTGCCAGAACCGATCAAGGCTTCACCAACCGGCGTGTCCAAGCCCATTGCTCCATAACTAAATCCACCAAATGCAAGCGGAAACCCGACGAAGAAAAATGCAACGAAACCCAAACCAAAAACTGCAAAGTTCGTACTGACCACGTGCGCCGCGTGTTTGGCTCGGCAAAACCCAGTTTCAACTAATGCAAAACCAGCCTGCATGAAAATAACCATCGCCGCACCGATCACCACCCACAGCAGTGAAATTTGTGTGCCAAGAACTGTTACGTCTGAATTCATAATTTCTCGTTTCTCGTGACTAAAGATTGACTTGACCGCACTCAAAGAGCACGTGCACGACGCTGTGACTGATCGACAAGGTATATCCTCAATGTTTCGTGGATGTCTGAGAAATGTTTCAGGAGTGTGGCTTTTTTATAATTCAGTTAACTTTTTGTATATCCCCACGAATTAGGATGAGCGCATGACAATTGAAGCGACCAAGACCCAGGCCTATTTAGACGACCGTGCCCACGTATTTCACTCGTGGTCAGCGCAGGGAACACTTAATCCGACCGAAATTACCGGTGGTGAAGGTTCTTATTTTTGGGATTCAAACGGTAAAAAATATCTCGACTTCTCAAGTCAGCTAGTTAATTTAAATATCGGTCACCAGCATCCAAAATTGGTAGCAGCAATTCAAGAGCAGGCCGGCAAACTCTGCACAGTTGCTCCGCCATTTGTGAATGCTTCTCGTAGCGAAGCCGCTCGACTAATCACCGAACTCGCTCCTGGCGATTTGAACATGGTGTTTTTCACCAATGGTGGAGCCGAAGCCGCCGAATACGCCACGCGCATGGCGAAACTTCACACCGGGCGACACAAAGTTCTCACGACATATCGTTCGTATCACGGTTCAACTTCTGGTGCGATTGCTTTGACTGGTGACCCGCGCCGATGGCCGAACGAAACTGGTGCTTCGGGTGCCGTCAAGTTCTGGGGGCCTTATCCATATCGTTCGGCTTTTCACTCGACAAACAATGCGCAAGAATGTCAGCGCGCACTAGAGCATCTTGAAAACGTATTAATGGTCGAAGGACCACAGACAATCGCAATGATCGCCCTTGAAAGTGTCGTTGGCACGAACGGCATTTTGGTTCCACCTGATGGCTACTTGCAAGGTGTTCGTGATTTGTGCAACAAACACGGCATCGTGATGATGTGCGACGAAGTAATGGCCGGCTTTGGTCGTTGCGGTGAGTGGTTCGCCGTCAATAATTGGAACGTGACACCAGACCTGATTTGCTTTGCCAAGGGTGTCAACTCGGGCTACCTTCCACTTGGTGGTGTCGTGATCAGTCAAAAAATTGCCGACACATTTAAAGATCGCGTGTTTCCAGGTGGCCTTACATACAGCGGTCACCCGCTTGCTTGTGCTGCCGCCGTTGCGTCAATCAATATTTTCAAAGAAGAAAAAATTGTTGAACACGCTCGAATGCTCGGCAAAGACATCATCGGCCCAGCACTCGAGAAAATCAAGGCAAAGCATCCAAGCGTGGGCGATGTGCGCGGTCTTGGTGTGTTCTGGGCAATCGAACTGGTCAAAAACCGCGAAACTCGTGAACCACTGGTGCCTTTTAACGCAGCGGGTGCTGATGCCAAACCGATGACAGATCTGGTCGTGGCCTGCAAAGAGCGCAATCTCTGGCCGTTTACACACTTCAACAGAATGCATGTTGTTCCACCATGCAACACACCAGTCGAAGACATCAAAGCCGGTCTGGCGATTATCGACGAAGTCCTTGATATCGCCGACAAGCACTGCAAAAATTAGTACTCCAAAAAATTCAAATCTCCAGAAAGTAAACCTGCAGTGCGCATCGTCTCGTTGTTGCCAAGTGCAACTGAAATGGTTGGTGATCTCGGATTAATCGATCAACTTGTTGGCCGTTCTTGCGAATGCAACTGGCCATCATCGGTAGTTAGCACACCGATTGTTTCGCTAAGCCGAGTTGATTCGCTTGCTTTGACTGGGCCAGCGATAGACGCGCAAGTTAGAGCGGCAATGAACAATAGCGAACAGCTCTACGCCATTGATGAAGACTTGCTGCGTAACCTAGCCCCTGATGTGATCATCACACAAGATTTATGCCGAGTGTGTGCAGTCTCAAGCGACAATGTTTGTGATGTTGGTGCAAAAGTGATCTCACTTGATCCACACACGATCAGCGAAGTCGCGCAGTCAGTGATTACTCTTGCAAATGCTCTTGGCGTTGCATCGCGCGGTGAGCAAGTTGCAAAACAAATGCTGGATCGGATTGAATCCGTGCGCAAAGCCGTTGACGGCAAAACTCGGCCGCGAGTGTTCATTGCCGAATGGTTAGATCCACCATTTGCCAGTGGTCACTGGATCCCTGAAATGGTTGAAGCGGCCGGCGGTATCGAAGTTCTGGGTAAACCTGGCGTGCCATCCGTGACGACATCATGGCAAGCGGTGCGTGAAGCACGACCAGACATAGTTGTGTTTGCTCCATGTGGGTTTGATGAAGTTCGCGCGGCGAAAGAGGCATCTGCGCTTGCGCACGAGTTTGATCCCAAATGGCAAACGGCGTGCGTCAACGCTGATCGATTTTTCGCTCGCCCTGCGCCATCAATTGCCGACGGCGTCGAACAACTTGCGAAAATTTTTCATAACATCACAATTGCTAACTAATTATGCCTAACGAAAACAGAGTTACCAAACTTGCGAATCGTCCGCTCAATGAACCAAATGAGTCACGACTGTCACCAGATGCTCAGGACTATGAGCTGATTATCTCGGCCCACGAGAAAGCCATGGCCAGCGGTTCGGATGGATACATCGACCCAACTAATTCGTTATTTGTGATGACAGCGGCCACGCTTAAAGCACGTGGATACTGCTGTGTAAACAACTGTCGACACTGCCCGTACATCTAAACATC
>CAXNFV010000204.1:0-3051 GCA_964201675.1 Ilumatobacteraceae bacterium
AATGAGTTTCTTGAAAAAAATACAACGGGCAGCAAAGAGTTTCTAGTGGCGGCAAGTAAATACTCACTTGAAGATGCGAGCGAAATTTGCGATGTGCCGGTCGACAAGATTCGTGAACTTTTTGAATTGATCGCAAACACGAAACCTGCAGTTCTGCGAATGGGTTATGGCCCCGAGAGAAACCGCAACGGCGGCAGTTCTGTTTTGGCTGTACTCGGCTTGTGGTTGATTGCGGGGCACTTCGGCACTTCTGGCTCTGGCATTCTTGCTTCGGCAAGTGATGGTTTCTCCATTGATGTGCATGCACCCTGGCCAAAAGATGTTGCGCGACCAGTGACGCGAACTTTGAATATGAATCATGTAGGTCGCGTGTTGCGCGGGGATGATGGCGCATGGCCCGTGCCGGCAAAAGTTTTCATAGTTCAAGGCGCCAACCCAGCAGTGACAGCCGTTGATCAATGCGGCATGCTGGCAGGTTTAGCGCGCGAAGAAGTGTTCACGGTTGTGCATGACCAGGTGATGACAGATACGGCTAAGTATGCAGATGTGGTGTTGCCGGCAACCACACATTTTGAAGTGCACGACCTTGTGGGTTCGTATGGCTCGTACACGGCACAAGTGATTCAGCCGATTATTGATCGAGTCGGTGAGTCGCGAACAAATAATGAACTCGCCACGGGGCTTGCCACGCGATTGGGCTTTGGTGCTGACGAATTTAAAAGCTCCCCACAATTTATTGCCGATCGAATTGCCGACCAGAGAAAACATTCTTTACAGTTGCGCAAAGTCGGTACGACGGTGCAATTTAAGGACACTTGGCCGACTTTCGCCGATAAACGAGCACGATTGTTCGTCGCAGAGAGTGAACTGCCGTTGCCGCAATTTCGCGCAGCAGATGAAAATTATCCATTGGTGTTGATATCGCCGGCGACATCGCACACGATCAACTCGATGTTCGCCGATACTGACCCGCCAAGAGTTGCACTGTCGATGCATCCGCAAGATGCGGCCCAGCGTGAATTGAGCGATGCCCAGAGAGTGATCGTGCGCAACGATGTGACATCAATAGAAATTGATTTGGTGATTGATAAAACTTTGCGACCAGGAGTTTGTTTCATGCCTAAAGGCCTGTGGTTGCGTGCGACACAGACTGGTTTGACCGCAAATGCGTTTGCGCCTGATGAACTTAATGATTTGGCGAGTGGTGCGTGTTTTAATGACGCGCGAGTTGAAGTGACTTCAGTTTGAAGCTATTCAAAAAATATTTTTTAGTCTTGATCGTGGTCTTGCTTGCGGCAAGTTGCGCATCGCTGACGGGCGATGACGATTCAGAAGTGTTGTCTGGGGTCGGGCGAATTCCTGGTTACGACTTCGGCACTGCGATCACGCTTCCTGAAGGTTTCGAACTTGATTTGCCGAATATTAAGGGTGGGCTAATTGGCACCAAAGCCGGCGGTAATCGCATATTGATGATCGGCGACTCAATAATGGCGTCAACCGCGAAGCGTTACGGCAATGAGATGTGCAATGCACTTGTGCCGTTGGGCTGGCAAGTTGCAGTTGAAGCCGAGGCCAGTCGATTTGCCGAGTTTGGTGTGCGAGTTTTGGATAAACGGATGAACGCCGAATCTGGTTGGGACGCTTCCGTAGTTTTTCTGGGGTCAAATTATGAAGGTATAAAAGAGTCGTATGCCAAGCAGATGCGAAAAATTGTCGAGAAACTCACGCCACGTCCAATTCTGTTGGTGAATACTTCATTGTTTAGAAACGCCCAGCGCGATGTCAATAAAGTGCTTGATGATTTAGCCGTTGAGTTTGAAAATGTTTCGATCTTGGATTGGGCAACAATTTCTAAATCAGATGGTGTTTTATCACCCGATGGTGTTCATCTCTCTAAGAACGGGCGAAGTATTTTCGCAGTAGCAATTGCTCGCGCGCTTGACATTGCACCGTTTCGTGAGGGTGAATGTCTGGATTCGAAATTTCGAGATGACTCGGCTGCTGGCAAAGGTGTAATGCCGCCTGCAGGCGAGGTGGTTGACGGTTCATTGACACAAACAACGATCGCTGGTGCTCAAGTCGCATCGACAGTACCGACTCAAACTACGACACCATAAATTTTTAACACGCGTTGTATAGTTTGAGTCATTAAATAGCTAGGGGTGCAAAATGAAAATCGGAATCTTCGGCGGAACAGTCAATTCAGGAACAGTTGACGATGTCGTCAACGAAGCAAAGCAAGTTGAACGCGACGGCTTTGCGAGTTATTGGGCACCAAATATTTTTGGTCATGATGCTTTGACTGCATTAGCAATCGTCGGTCGCGAAGTACCCCGAATTGAAATTGGCACGAGTGTCGTACCGACTTATCCGCGTCATCCAATGGCGATTGCGCAACAAAGTCACACCGTCAACGCCGTGGCAAACGGTCGACTTTGTCTCGGCATCGGACTAAGCCACAAAGTAGTCGTTGAAGGAATGTTGGGTTTGTCGTATGAAAAACCAGTTCGCCACTTGCGCGAATATCTTTCGATTTTGATGCCATTGGCGCGTTGCGAGGCGGCAAAATTCGCTGGTGAAACGCTGACAACCCGTGGTTCGTTGTCGGGTGTTGGTGCGTCGCCGTTTTCAGTTGTGGTTGCCGCACTAGGCGAACAGATGCTTCGAGTCACTGGCACGCTCGCCGACGGCACGCTGACTTGGTGTACCGGGCCGAAAACTTTGCAGTCGCTGACCGTGCCAACAATAGTTGATGCCGCAAAAAAAGCTGAGCGTAAGCCGCCACGGGTTATAGCGGCACTACCTGTTTGTGTAACGAAAGATGTTGTCAAAGCTCATGAAATTGCGGCAAAGACTTTTGTGATTTATGGCCAACTACCGAGTTATCGTGCAATGCTCGACCATGAAGGTGCCGCCGGGCCCGCTGACATCGTTATCGCTGGTACAGCCGAGCAAGTCAAACAACGTGTTGCCGATCTGGCTGGTATCGGCGTGACTGATTTCGCCGCAGTTGAGTTCAGTAATAATCCAGATGAAATTGCGGCAACTCGC
>CAXNFV010000205.1:0-3050 GCA_964201675.1 Ilumatobacteraceae bacterium
GGCATCTTTTGGATCTGACCTTTGGAGTAGTTAACACCGTCGGCGCCGAAGGTACGTTCGTGCGCTCAGAGGTTTATGCAAATATCGTGAGAAGTCTGAGTCGCTGGCCGGTTGCCGCGTTTTATATTCTTGCGAATTTGTTGCTCGGCATTCATCTTCGACATGGGGCATGGAGCATTTTTCAATCACTTGGCTGGAACAATCCGCGGTTCACTGCCTGGCGTTGGACGTTTGCGACGGCGTTCGCCGTAATTGTTGTTGTTGGTAATGTTTCGTTTCCGATTGCGGTGCTCGCGGGCATCGTAAAACTGTAAAGGCACAAATTATGAGCGCGCTTTTAAATGCCAAAATTCCAAATGGTGCCCTGAACCAAAAGTGGGATAACTATAAGGCTGACGCCAAACTCGTCAACCCGAACAATAAGCGCAAGTTCAAAGTAATCGTTGTCGGCACGGGTCTGGCCGGCGCTTCGGCTGCGGCGACTTTGGCCGAGCTTGGTTATCAAGTTGATGCGTTCACGTTTCATGACTCGGCGCGCCGCGCACACTCGATTGCCGCTCAAGGTGGAATCAACGCCGCTAAAAATTATCAAGGTGATGGCGACAGCATCAACCGTTTGTTCATCGACACGATCAAGGGCGGCGACTTTCGCAGTCGCGAAGGCAATGTGCACCGTTTGGCACAAGTTTCTGTCGACATCATTGACCAGATGGTCGCCCAAGGCGTGCCCTTTGCGCGCGAGTACGGTGGCATGCTCGACAACCGCAGTTTTGGTGGCGCACAAGTCAGTCGAACTTTTTATGCGCGCGGGCAAACCGGTCAGCAGTTGTTGCTCGGTGCGTACCAACAATTGTCGCGTCAAATTGGCCTAGGTGGTGTTCGGCTTTTCAATCGAACTGAACTTGTGGATGTTGTAGTCGTCGACGGACGCTGCAGCGGCATCGTCGTGCGCGATTTGTTGACGGGCGAAATCACTTCGCATGCGGCGCACGCAGTGGTCATGGCCACTGGTGGTTACGGCAATGTCTACTTTTTGTCGACAAACGCGATGAACAGCAATGTCACGGCCTCATGGCGTGCCCATCGTCGCGGCGCGATGTTTGCGAATCCGTGTTTCACGCAAATTCACCCAACTTGCATTCCTCAAAGTGACGAGTCACAATCAAAACTCACTTTGATGAGCGAGTCATTGCGCAATGACGGAAGAGTTTGGGTGCCGAAAAATGCCGATGATGTTCGCCCTGCGGATCAGAGTCCAGAAAGTGAGCGCGACTATTATCTTGAGCGTTTGTATCCGAGTTATGGAAACTTGGCGGCGCGAGACGTTTCTTCGCGGGCAGCCAAGCGACTTGTCGATAAAGGCCATGGCGTTGGGCCTTTAAAAAATGGAGTGAATCTAGACTTCTCGGCTGCAATTGAGCGACTTGGTCGCGACGTTGTGCAAGAGCGCTACGGAAACTTGTTTCAGATGTATGAGCGCATTGCCGGCGAAGATCCGTACTCGACACCGATGCGAATTTATCCAGCGACCCATTACACAATGGGTGGATTGTGGGTCGACTACGAACTTGCAACGACTATTCCTGGTTTGTATGCCGCCGGCGAAGCAAATTTTTCTGACCACGGCGCGAATCGTCTTGGCGCAAGCGCGCTAATGCAAGGTTTGTCCGATGGATATTTTGTTCTGCCTTACACAATCAGCAATGGTTTGGCACCCTTGCTCAACAAAGCCATGCCGACGACCGATCACCCGGCGTTCGTGCAAGCCGAAGCCGAAGCGCACGAGCGTTTTAACGGATATCTGAATGTCAAGGGCACACGCTCACCAGATTGGTTTCATCGCGAACTGGGCAAAATTATTTGGGACTATTGCGGAATGGAGCGCACGCAACAAGGTCTTGAAAAAGCACTCTCTGAGTTGCCGGCGCTTTACAGCGAATTTAAAAAAGATCTGCGTGTAACCGGCACTGGTGAAAGCGTCAACCAAACCCTCGAAAAAGCTGGGCGAGTCGACGACTTCTTCCAACTAGGAATGCTGATGTGCCGAGATGCGCTTGATCGACAAGAAAGCTGTGGTGCTCACTTTCGTAGCGAGTATCAAACCGATGACGGTGAGGCTCTGCGAAACGACCAAGAATTTTGCCATGTTTCGGCATACAACTCGACTGGTGATCCGATGAGGCCAGATTTGGTCAAAGAGCCACTGGTTTTTGAGACCGCGCAACTTGCCACGAGGAGTTACAAGTGAAATTGATCAACGACCTCAAGCTAAAAGTTTGGCGTCAAGATGGTCCTGACGCTGCAGGACATTTTGAGACTCATGTTGTCGAAAAAGTCAGTGACGAAGCGTCGTTTCTTGAGATGCTCGATCAGCTAAATGAGCGTCTGATCGGAGAAGATAAAGAAGCCATCGTTTTTGATCATGACTGTCGCGAAGGAATCTGTGGAACGTGTTCGCTGATGATCAATGGCCAGGCGCACGGACCTCAACGTGGATCGACGACTTGTCAATTGCATATGCGAACATTTAAAAGTGGTGACGAAATTGTGATCGAGCCGTGGCGCGCCGCGGCGTTTCCGATTATCAAAGATTTAATGGTTGATCGCTCTTCTTTTGATCGCATCGTCGAAGCGGGTGGTTTCATCACTGCGCCAACGGGTGGCGCACCCGATGCAAATTTAATTCTTGTACCAAAGCCTGTTGCTGACGCGGCAATGGATTCTGCCGCGTGTATCGGTTGTGGGGCATGTGTTGCTGCGTGCCCGAATGGCGCAGCGAGCCTGTTCACGGGGGCGAAGATTGCGCACCTCAATGTTTTGCCACAAGGTCAAGCCGAAAGATATAAACGAGTCGAGGCAATGGTGCACGCAATGGACAATCAATTCGGTTCTTGCACCAACCACGGCGAATGTTCGTCGGCTTGCCCGAAAGAGATTTCACTTGATGTGATTGCGCTGATGAACTCGGATTTCAGAAAATCAAAATCAAAGAATCGCAAGCAACTTAGCCGCGGCTGAGTTGCGCGGCTTTTAATTAGGGGGATAATTGT
>CAXNFV010000206.1:0-3040 GCA_964201675.1 Ilumatobacteraceae bacterium
GGGCATAATCGCCACCGAGCGCGACGGTGAACAATTTCATCGTCGAGTCACGCTGACCGACCGCTTGTTGATAACCGATTTGCCAAGTTGCCGAGCCAAGTTCATTAATCGCGATGTATGTGACCCGCGCCGACTGAGCAGCGCGAACATCTACGACAGGCACGATCAGCGAGTTGATGTCGGCGCTCGAAACAAACCGCTCGACAATTGTGACTTCGCTGTTTTCATCGGCTTCAACAACTAAGCGCGAATAAGCAACGACGCCAGACTCGTCGAGTGAATGGGTGATCACGATTGGCTCGGCGACCACCTGGTTCTTGGCGACAGTTATCGCTGTTAGTTGACCATCTCGCACATTTAGATCTTCAAAAATGTCAGTTGCTGTGCGTGGTACAACATTTGTTGTCGACGAAACTATTTGCTTCGCCGCACTTGAGGCATCAATTTTGGTCGAAACTTTACCGAGTTTGTAAGTGTCTAGATCGAGTTCGCCGATGCGGCTGTATCGCCAAATTTCTTCGTCAACAGTTGGTAGCGCGAGTGTGGTCATTTGCGTTTGCGCTTTTTCTTTTTGTTTTTCTTCTCTTTAATTTCGGCTGCAATATCACTGGCCATTGCATTAATTATCGCTTCTGCTTCGCTCAATACCGATGCCGCAGTGCCGTCTTTGACGCTCACTGGCTCGGCAGGGGTCACATTTGGCACGATTGTGCCGTGCGCCCAGCCGATATCAACAGCACGGTGATCAAACTTCGCACACTCATCTGGGCAACGCCATGGTGCATCAGGGGCCAAGTCAAGTCGACATCGGCGCATCGCATCACCGTTTGAATACGTGCGACTCTCAAAGTGTTTGCACTCAGTACGCATTGACATATCTAGATTTTACTTCAGTGGGCTTTAATCAGCCGACCGAGCCTTCCATTTGCAATTCGATTAGACGACTCCATTCAACGGCGTATTCCATTGGCAGCGTGCGTGTCACTGGTTCAATGAATCCGTTGACGATCATGCTCATCGCCTGCTCTTGTGACAAGCCACGACTCTGCAAATAGAAAAGTTGTTCGTCGGCGATTTTTGAAACAGTCGCTTCGTGGCCGATCTGCGCGTCACGCGCGCCGACTTCCATGTAAGGGAATGTTCGGCTCTCGCTTTGTTCGTCGAGAATCAACGCATCGCACTGCACATGGCTCTTGCAATTTGTCGCACCTTCTTCAACACGCACTAAGCCGCGATAAGCAGTGATGCCACCGTCTTTTGAAATCGACTTCGAAACAATTTTTGACGATGTCTCTGGCGCCGCGTGAACCATCTTCGCGCCAGCGTCTTGATGCTGCCCTGCGCCCGCATAAGCAACCGACAAAACTTCGCCCGTGGCTTTTGGTCCCATTAAATAGACACTTGGATATTTCATCGTCAGTTTCGAACCGATGTTGCCATCAATCCACTCCATGTGGCCTTCGGCTTCAACACGAGCACGCTTGGTGACCAAGTTGTAGACATTCGGTGACCAGTTTTGAATCGTCGTATAAGTGACATGCGCGCTTGGCTTGACGATGATTTCGACAACTGCTGAGTGCAACGAATCTTTCGTGTAAACAGGTGCCGAGCAACCCTCGATGTAGTGAACTTTTGAACCTTCGTCGGCAATGATTAATGTGCGCTCGAACTGGCCGGCGTTTTCAGAGTTAATTCTGAAATAAGCCTGCAGCGGCATTTCACATTCAACACCTGGCGGCACATAAATAAACGAGCCACCCGACCAAACCGAAGTATTAAGCGCAGAGAACTTGTTGTCGCCCGGTGGAATAACCGAACCAAAATATTGCTTAACGAGATCTGGATATTCACGCAAGGCTGTGTCCATGTCGCAAAACAAGATGCCGAGTTTTTCGAGATCTTCACGATTGCGGTGAAACACAACTTCGCTTTCGTATTGCGCGGTAACGCCGGCCAAATATTTGCGTTCGGCTTCAGGAATGCCCAACTTTTCGTAGGTCTTGCGCATCTCTTCAGGAAGGTCTTCCCATTCGTCGACTTGTGCAGTTGCTGGCTTCAAGTAGTAGTAGATGTCTTGAAAATCAATGTCGGGCATGTTGACCGCGAACCAGTCGAGCATCGGCTTGCGTTCGAAAGTTTGCAGCGAGCGCAAACGCATCTTGCGCATCCATTCGGGCTCGCCTTTCCACCACGAGATTTGCTCGACGACCCCCGTGTTTAATCCTTTTACTGGTTCAAATGCATATTCGACTTCATCACTCCAACCGAGTTGGTACTTACTTAGATCTAGATCAAATGATGTCACTACAAATCCTCCTGTTAGGTGCTAACAAAACCTCTGGGATAACTCCCTGAATAATTAACACTATCTGCATAGTAACAATTACCGATGGACAATGCTCATACCGAGACAGGTAGTTCGGCACAGATAGCCTGACGCATCTTATGGAACGCTTTGGTCTTGTCGGTTTGCCAAACGCTGGAAAGTCTTCGTTATATAACGCGTTAACCGGCTCGAATGCACTTGCGGCACCTTATCCGTTTGCGACCAAAGACCCGAATATTGGCATGGCTAAAGTGCTCGATCCGCGACTTGATGCACTCGCCGAAATGTCCAAGACGCAAAAAACTGTTTACGCCACTGTTGAAGTTGTCGATATCGGTGGACTCGTCGAAGGCGCGAGCAAAGGTGAAGGGCTCGGCAACAAATTTCTCGCCAACATTCGCGAAGTAGATGCGATCGTTTACGTGTTGCGCGCTTTTGCTGACGACGATATTCCTGGGCCGAGTGACCCGCTCGAACATTTGCGCGTACTTGAAATTGAACTTGCGCTCGCCGACCTCGAATCGGTTGAGACAAAAATAAATCGGACGCAAAAGGCTGCCCGAATGGACAAGTCGCTTGAAGATGAACTTGGTGCGTTGACCCGCGCACAAGCGAATCTTGCCGAAGGTCGACCGCTATATCGAGCGGTGATATCAAAAGACGACGCAGAATTGCTTGCGCCACATTTTTTGTTGACGACTCGACGGGTGTTGG
>CAXNFV010000207.1:0-3026 GCA_964201675.1 Ilumatobacteraceae bacterium
CTGTGGTGATTGCCTGCGGTGGTCATGCGATCGCGATGGGCGTGTTCTTGTTGCAATGTGGCGACTATCGAATTGGCGTCGCCGGCAACTTCAAATATTCGGCCAACGAAGTTGCTATTGGCATGACGATGCCGTGGTCAACGATCGAAATATTGCGCCAACGATTGACGCCCGCGGCACTTTCGCGCGCAGTTCTTCTCGCCGAGACTTTTACACCAACAAATGGTGTCGAAAACGGATTGATTGATCGCATTGTCACGACCGAAGCAGAACTTTTGCCTGCTGCACTAGAGACTGCAAAGTCGTTTTTGGCGCTCAACGCCGCTGCTCACGCGGCAAGCAAAAATCGTTTGCGAGGCGAAGTGGTTGCTGCAATTCGCAACGGGCTCGCCAAAGATTACGAAGGCTGGAAGAAACTCTTTCTCGCCAGCTAGCTAATGAGCCAGTTAGTTAACTAGTTATCTTTTGCCTGACATTTCGGGCAAAGAATCTTCGGTGATTTATCTGCACAGCCTTGGCAGACCAAAAATTGACAGCGGCACTCTAAATTGGCACAGTCAAAAAACTGATTAGTACTCGATGCGCAGTAGTCGCATTTGCCCAGCACTTTTGGATGGTCGCTGAAGTCGACTTTTAGTCGCTTGTCAAAAACATAAAGCGAACCTTCCCACAGTGAGTTGTCGCCAAATTCTTCTCCGTAGCGCACGATGCCACCGTCGATTTGATAGACCTCTTTGAAGCCTCGGTTCTTCATCAATAGTGAGAGAACCTCGCATCGAATACCACCTGTGCAATAGGTGACGATCGGCTTTTCTTTGAGGTGGTCGTATTTACCGCTTTCAAGTTCGCCGACAAAGTTTGGCGTTGTTGACACATCAGTGACGATGGCATTTTTAAATTTGCCGATGCGAGCCTCGTGTTTGCTACGGCCATCAAAAAAAACCACATCATCACCGCGTGTGGCGACAAGTTTGTCGACCTCGGGTGGTTTGAGATGAACGCCACCACCGACAATGCCGTTCTCGTCAACAACAATTTCTTCGGGCACACCAAAAGTTACGATTTCATCACGAACTCGAATCTCAAGGCGTGGAAACTCGTCGCCCTGACCCTCTGACCATTTGAAGTCGATACTTTTAAACGGAGCGAACTCTTTTGTTGCGCGGACGTATTTCTTTACGTTCGTCATGAGTCCGCCGACCGTGCCGTTGATGCCGTGATTTGAAATGATGATGCGACCGTTGAGATTGAATCGCTCACACAGAGCGCGTTGCCAGAGTCGAATCGCCTCGGGGTCGGCAATCGGCGTGAACTTATAAAAAAGCAATATTTTTGAGGGTTCTATAGATGTAATTTTACGTGGAACTTTACGCAGAACTAACGGCGTAGCCTGATTAGCCATGGAAATCATGCAGTCGCAGAAATTGGCCAATGTCTTGTATGACATTCGTGGTCCGGTGCTTGATGAAGCAAAGCGACTTGAGGCGCAAGGTCACCGTATTATCAAATTAAATATCGGCAACCCACAGCCGTTTGGTTTTGAAACTCCGCCAGAAATTTTGGTTGAGGTGGTTCGCAATTTGCCGACATCGCAGGGATATTCAGATTCGCAGGGCATCTTGTCGGCGCGAACTGCAGTTGTGCAAAATTATCAATCGCGAGGCATCGATATAACCGATGTTGATGATGTTTGGCTCGGCAACGGAGTCAGCGAGTTGATTCAAATTGCGCTGAATGCGCTGCTTGACGAGGGCGATGAAGTTTTGATTCCGGCGCCTGATTATCCATTGTGGACAGCGGCGACAAGTCTCTCGGGTGGTACACCAGTTCACTATTTGTGTGACGAAGCAAACGGTTGGATGCCAATGATCGAAGACATTCGCGCCAAAATAACTGATCGCACAAAGGCGATTGTTGTAATTAACCCGAATAACCCGACTGGCGCCGTTTACAGCCCCGAAATTTTGCGCGAGATCGCCGATCTTGCCGCCGAACGTGGGTTGATCGTGATGGCTGATGAAATTTACGACAAGATTCTCTATGACGATGCCGTGCACACAACATTTGCAGCGATTGCTCCTGATGTTTTTACATTGACTTTTAACGGTTTATCAAAGGCATATCGCCTTGCTGGCTTTCGCGCTGCATGGATGTTGATGACTGGGCCGCGCAAACACGCGACAAGTTATATCGAAGGCATAACGATGCTGACCAACATGAGGTTGTGTGCAAATGTACCGGCACAACATGCGATTCAAACTGCATTGGGCGGTCGGCAAAGTATTCGTGATTTAGTTCTGCCAGGTGGTCGATTGCTCGAACAACGCGATGCTGCAGTCACGGCGCTTGAAGCTATTAAGGGTGTTTCGTGCGTCAAACCAAAAGGCGCACTATATGTGTTTCCGAAACTCGACCCGAGTGTTTACCCGATTGCTGACGATCGAAAGTTTGTACTTGACTTCTTGCGCGCCGAGCATGTGCTTGTGGTGCAGGGCACTGGGTTTAATTGGCCGACTACAGATCACTTGCGCATTGTGACTTTGCCTTATGCGAAAGATCTGACCGAAGCAATCGGCCGACTCGGCAACTTTCTGTCGACTTACGACCCGGCTAAAAAATAACTATCGGGCGTAAGTTACGCCGCCGTCGACAATGATTGTCGAGCCGACGACATAATCACCAGCACGAGAAGCCAAATAAATCGCAGCACCAGCCATGTCTTCAGGTGTGCCAATACGACCTGCAGGTATTTGCGTTGAAATAACATCGCCGTGATCGCGAGCTAATTTGTTCATTTCTGAGGCAAACGCGCCAGGCGCAATTGCGGTGACACTAATTTTGTCTTTGGCAAGACGCAGCGCCATTCGTTTCGTCATGTGAATCAAACCGGCCTTGCTGGCTGCATACGGGTAGGTCTCCATCTCGTTTACCGAGATGCCGTCAATTGATGCAATGTTGATCACCTTAGCGATGTGATTATTTTTTACCGCGGCAGCGCGAAGTTGTGGTACGAGTGCTTGAGTCAG
>CAXNFV010000208.1:0-3014 GCA_964201675.1 Ilumatobacteraceae bacterium
TGATTGATGTCAAGTAAGTGCTCAATTGCGACTACTAATCCTGGTGTGCAAAAACCACATTGCACACCACCTTCGGTGATGAACGCATCTTGAACTTCAGTAAGTTCACCATCTGTTGAGAGACCTTCGATTGTTTTGATGTCAGCATCAATAGCAGTTGCCGCCATTACAAGACACGAGCAAACCGCCTGACCATCCATGATTACGGTGCAACTGCCACATTCGCCTTGCTCGCAAGCGCCTTTAGAACCAGCAAGTCCGAGACGTTCGCGCAAAACATAAAGCAGACTTTCTCCGACCCACGCGTCACGCACTTCGTGGTTCTTGCCGTTGACTTTTAGATTATAGATCTCGGTATTGGGTGTCATTTTGTGTTCGCTCTCACCAATAAACGCCGTGACAGAGTTGCAACGGCATGGCGACGATAGGCGGCCGTGCTTCGATGATCATCAATGGGTTTGGATTCGTTGGCGATTCGAGCGCCGAACTCCTTCAATAAGTTAGGCGCGACATTGTCAATTGCCTTTAAATCAATTTGTGTCGCCAACCATTGTTCGGTTTCACGACAACGAATGATCGTAGGCCCAACGGCGCCAAGTGCAACTTTGATCGTGCCGAGATTACGATCAACGACCAAACAACACGACGCGACCGAAATGACCATTGCGTTGCGAACTCCGACTTTTGCGTAGCCTTGCCAACCATTGATAACTGGCAAGGTCGCAGAAACAATCAATTCTCCTGGAAGTCGAGCGTTTCGCTTGACGCCGAGCATGAAATCATGGATAGTCACATCACGAGACGTTGTTTCAGTTCGCAAGTCAATTACAGCGTCAAGTGCACTGAGCACCGGTAGCGCGTCGCCTGCAGGAGAACATGTACCAAGATTTCCACCGATTGAACCTGCGGCGCGTATTTGAGGAGAGCCGACCGTGCGGGCGGCTTGTGCCAAAGCCGGAAACAAATCGGCGAACTCGCCATGTTCCATTTTTTGATATGGCATTCCCGACCCGACAATTACCTTTGATCTATCAACTGAGACCGTGTAACCGCGAATCTCATCGACTCGGCGCAATGCGATTACATCCGTCGGTTTTCGGTGGTTGAAATTTATTTCAACCATCAAATCAGTGCCACCTTGAATAATCTGGGCATTCGGGTAAGTACTGCTGAACACCAGTGCTTCTTGCAAAGTCTGCGGAACCGCTACCGTCATGAAACCCCATCCCAATTCGAAAACGCATCAATCATCGCTTTGACATCGCCGAGTGGGTACAAAATTGGACAAGTCGCACCATTCTTAAGATAATGAGTGACGCGTTGTCTCGCTTCGGCCGGGGTTCCGCTCGCAGTGAGCATTTGAACGATTTCATCGGGAACATGTTTTGAAGCAGCAACAACTTGTTCGTGCGTCGCTGGCCAAGTTAAGACCGAACCAACCTTGTCAAGTATCGACTGAGGCACGCCAGACGCCTTCATGATGTGAGGTTGCTGCCCAAGATATTGCGTAACCATTTGGCGCGCCATGTCTAGGGCGGTCTTTCGATCTTCGTGCACACTGCAAACCACAAGTTGGGGCCGATCAATTGTGTCAACTGATCTGCCGACACGGTTGGCGCCGATCGTCAGTGCCTCCATTGCTTTTTGGTTGTATTCGGGTGAAACTAAATAATTCAGCACAACACCATCGGCGATTTCGCCTGTTAACTCCATCATCTGCATACCTGTGGCACCAATATAAATCGGCACATCTTTCGGACGACGATCTTGATATACATAATCAAGTTCAACACCATCAAGGTGCACAAACTCGCCGTTAAAAGTGACTGTCTCGTTGTTTAATAGTGCACGCACGGATGTGACTATTTCACGCATTGCGCGCAACGGCTTCGCGCGAGAGATGCCAACTTTCTGCGCCAATGGATCCCACCACGCACCAATACCAAGAATTACTCGACCAGGTGCCAAGTCGTCAAGAGTCGAAAAAGTCGCCGCGAGCCGAGCGGGGTTACGACTCCAACAGTCGACAACACCTGAACCAACTTTGAGAGTTTTCGTTACCGATGCAAACGCTGCCATCGGCACGGTCGCTTCACGAACGAGTCGACTTTCTGCCTGCCAAACAGCTTCGAAGCCCTTGGCTTCGGCGTACTGCGAAAACTCCATACCTTCTGAGATGCGGTGAGCATCTTGCAGATAAAGCGCAACGCGCGCTGACTTTGTGTTTGTATTTTGACTCATCAACTTGCCAACCTTTCATGTAGGCGCACCGCTTGCTCGGCAGCTTTAGCCCGAACCTCATTGATGTCTACTCGCGTCGGCAAGCCAGTGGTTAAAACCTTTTCACCGTCAATTTCAACATCGGTCACGGTAAGACCCGGTGTAAAAGCGACATGCCAAGGGCTATCAACATGGTCATAGTTAAATGTGACTGTGTCGCCCTTTGCTTCCGGAAACAAAGCGTAGCTATTCTCGATCCACGACCAAACTGTGTCTGGCGTCTCGGTAACGTCGAATTCGCGCAATCGAACATAGGCCAATCGTGCTTCTTCGAACATGTCTGCGCCAATGCCGTCAGTACCGAGCAAAACATTATTAGAAAGAGTGCTTGGTTTCGCATAACCCACCGAGTTGTTCATGTTTGATCGGGGATTGTGCACGATGCGCCCATGTAGTTTGCGATCTAGGTGTACTGCATGAATCAAGAGCCAGTTGTCTTGGCTAAGGTTTTCAAGTCGTGCTCCAGCGTGCGAGTCGTCTTGTCCTTCGGCGACATGAATATGTACACCAGTTTTATGTTTCGCCGCCAATTCGCTGGCCGCATTTAAAGTCTCATCGCTGCAGGTGAACGCAGCATGCGCACCAACCATTCCGCGACCTCCTTCGGATAAATAGCGGTCACATTCTGCGAGCCCGCGCTGTGCTGCGTGAGTCATCTTTGAGATCGGCGAAACCTTTGAGTGCAAATTTCCGTCGTTATCCCAACGGTCGGTTACGCCATAACATGCATTGAC
>CAXNFV010000209.1:0-7169 GCA_964201675.1 Ilumatobacteraceae bacterium
CACAGTTGGCTACATGTACATCTTGAAACTCAACCACTTGGTTGACGACAAGATTCACGCGCGGTCAACTGGTCCATACTCGATGATCACGCAACAACCGTTGGGCGGAAAAGCTCAATTCGGCGGACAGCGTTTCGGAGAAATGGAAGTATGGGCACTCGAGGCCTACGGTGCTGCGTATTGCTTGCAAGAACTTTTGACAATCAAGAGCGATGACGTGCTCGGACGAGTTCGCGTTTATGAAGCGATCGTCAAGGGCGACAATATTCCAGAGCCTGGTATTCCGGAGAGTTTCAAAGTGTTGATGAAAGAAATGCAAGCACTTTGTCTTGACGTTGAAGTTATTTCGCATGAAGGCAAGCAAGTTGAGCTCACAGATCTTGACGAAGAAGTCTTCACTGCAGTACGCGAACTTGGCATCGACATCAGCCGCAACGAACGCGGTTCTGATGCAGATGACCGTGAACGCGAGCGACGACGCGAGAAGGCTTACTAATGATTAACGGCAGCACAACAGAAGGGTTGGCATCACCATGTCAGATGTAGTTATTGACGACAACAAGCGCAAGCTTGACATCAACAGCTTTCAACAGTTGCGCATCGGTTTGGCAACAGCCGACGACATTCGCAACTGGTCGCGCGGCGAAGTAAAAAAGCCAGAAACGATCAACTACCGAACATTGCGCCCGGAGCGTGACGGTTTGTTCTGCGAAAAAATCTTCGGACCGACGCGTGACTGGGAATGCTATTGCGGCAAATACAAGCGTGTTCGCTTCAAGGGAATCATCTGTGAGAAGTGTGGCGTTGAGGTTACACGATCAAAAGTGCGTCGCGAGCGCATGGGTCATATCGAACTCGCAGCACCTGTCGTGCATATTTGGTATCTCCGCGGTACCCGTAGTTGGTTGGCATATCTTCTCGGCGGTTTAGAGTCGCGCGAAGAAATCAAGGCCAAGCAGTTAGAGAAGGTTATTTATTTCGCGGCGTGGTTGGTCAGTGAAGTCAATGTCGACAAGCGTCACGAAGAAATGCCGGATATTGAAAAAGAATATTTGGAAGATCGCGACGAGGCTCTCAAGCGAAAAGACAAAGAAATCAAACTTCGCCAAAAAGATGCTGAGGCAGAGTTAAAGCAACTCGAAAAAGACGGTGCGAAAGAAAGCGATATTCGCGCCAAGCAAAAACTTATTGATAAAGACATAGCTTTGATCACCGATCGTCATACAAAAGACATCGATCGTCTTGAGCGTGCTTTTGATACTTTCAAAAAACTTCACCCAAGAATGATCATCGACGACGAAGAACTTTGGCGCGAGATCAAAGATCGCTATGAAGACTATTTCACTGGCGGAACAGGCGCAGAGTCAATCAAAGTTTTGATCGACACAATTGATTTTGACTCAGAAGAAGTAATTCTTCGCGAGGCAATCATGAACGGCCTGAACGGCAAACCACTTTCAACACAGCGCAAGCAAAAAGCGATCAAGCGTCTGAAGATCGTCGCGTCGTTCAACCGCCGTGATAAAGACGAGCGATTGGTAAACAATCCAAAGGCGATGATCCTTGATGTGATTCCGGTGATTCCGCCAGAGTTACGCCCGATGGTGCAACTTGATGGTGGTCGTTTCGCAACTTCAGACTTGAACGACCTTTACCGTCGTGTGATCAACCGCAACAACCGTTTGAGCCGACTGCTCGAACTTGGTGCGCCAGAAATCATCGTCAACAACGAAAAGCGAATGTTGCAAGAAGCAGCCGACGCATTGTTCGACAACGGCCGTCGTGGTCGTCCAGTTAGCGGGCCGGGCAATCGTCCGCTTAAGTCGCTTTCAGATGGCCTCAAGGGAAAGCAAGGTCGCTTCCGTCAAAACCTACTCGGCAAGCGCGTTGACTATTCGGGTCGTTCAGTAATCGTCGCCGGCCCGACATTGCGTTTGCAGCAGTGTGGTCTGCCGAAGTTGATGGCACTCGAATTGTTCAAGCCATTCGTGATGAAGCGCCTTGCCGATCAGCAACTCGCACAAAATATTAAATCTGCCAAGCGCATGGTTGAGCGTCGTCGTCCACAAGTTTGGGACGTACTTGAAGAAGTAATCAAAGAGCACCCAGTGTTGCTCAACCGCGCACCGACTTTGCACCGACTCGGTATTCAGGCTTTCGAGCCAGTGCTTGTTGAAGGCAAAGCAATTCACTTGCACCCACTTGTTTGTACAGCGTTCAATGCTGACTTCGACGGAGATCAAATGGCAGTTCACTTGCCGTTGTCAGTTGAAGCACAAGCAGAGGCTCGTGTGTTGATGCTTTCGGCGAACAACATTTTGTCGCCAGCATCTGGTCGACCAATTGTGACCCCGCAGCAAGACCTTGTAATCGGTGGTTTCTATTTGACACGCGAAGAAGCAGGACTAGTAGGCGAAGGTCGAGTATTTAAATCAATGTGGGAGATCACCCGTGCTCTTGATGAAGGCAGTATAAAACTGCATGCCAAGATCAAATTCGTCGAAATGGTTGATGGTGTTAAGACCGAAAAATTCGACACAACCGCGGGTCGCATGTTGTTCGAAGAAGTTCTTCCAAAAGATTTCGCGAAACGTTTTGGGCACATCTCGGCAGCAGTCAAGAAAAAAGAGTTCGGCGTAATCGTTGAACGTCTCAGTGACAATTATCCGAAGGCAGTCATTGCTTCGTCGCTTGATGCAATCAAGAACATTTGTTACCGCTATGCATCGCAGTCAGGTCTTACCGTTTCTGTTGATGACGTCAAGACGCCAAAGGCAAAGCGTGGCATTCTTGACGGATACGAGAAGCAGGCAGAAAAAGTTGAGAACCAGTTTCGTCGTGGAATCATCACTGACGGCGAGCGCCGTCAGCAAGAAGTTCGAATTTGGACTGCTGCTACCGCCGATGTTCAAGAAGCGATGGAAGCCGAATTCAAGGCTTTGCATTTCAACCCAGTCGACATGATGATCGGTTCTGGTGCTCGTGGAAACATGACCCAGATGCGTCAGATCGCAGGTATGCGCGGACTCGTAGCCAACCCACGTGGTGACATGATTCCTCGTCCGATTAAGAGCAACTTCCGTGAAGGTCTGCAAACTCTTGAATACTTCATTGCAACTCCGGGTGCCCGTAAAGGCCTTGTAGATACTGCGCTTCGTACCGCCGACTCGGGTTACTTAACTCGTCGTTTGCATGACGTCGCTCAAGAACTAATCGTTCGTGAAGATGATTGTGGCACGACTTTGGGTGTGTGGGTAGAAAACGTTGGTGCAGATACTGCAAATACACGTGCATACCTTGAGACCAAGTTGTTCGGACGCGCTTTGCTTAACGACATTGAACTTTCAGATGGGTCAGTAATGCCACGCAACACCATCGTCGGCGATATTGAAATGGAGACTTTGCGTCTTGATCCAAAAGTTTCACGTGTTCGTGTTCGCTCAGTCGTAACTTGCGACGCCGAAGTTGGCGTTTGCGCAAAGTGTTACGGTCGTTCTTTGGCAACAGGTAAAGACATCGAACTTGGTGAAGCAGTGGGTGTAATCGCTGCTCAATCAATTGGTGAGCCTGGTACTCAGTTGACAATGCGTACCTTCCACACTGGTGGCGTTGCCGGAAAAGACATCGCTGGTGGTTTACCCCGTGTAGTTGAACTTTTCGAAGCTCGTAATCCAAAGGGTTCTGCTCGACTTGTGCCAGCAACAGGCGTTCTTCGAATTCTTGAAGACGAAGGCAAAGGTATTCCGATCAAAGTTACTGACGATCAAGGTCAAGAAATTGAGATCATCTTGCCAACTGGTAGTCGTCCGTTGGTCAAAGACGGTCAGAACGTTGAAGCGGGAGACCGCATCACCGATGGTCCTTTAGATCCAAAAGAACTAATGGTGATCAAAGGAATTCGTGAAACTCAGCAATACCTCGTTGAAGAAGTACAAAAGGTATATCGCGATCAAGGTGTGGCGATTCACGACAAGCACATCGAGTTGATCGTGCGTCAAATGTCGCGTCGCGTCAGTGTTCAAGAGCCAGGCGAGACTCATTTCTTGCCAGGTCATCTTGCGGACTCAAAAGTTTTCCGCGACGTCAACCGAGCAATCGTTGAAGAAGGCAAGAAGCCAGCCGAAGGTCGTCCAGTATTGATGGGCATCACCAAGGCTTCGCTTGCAACCGAATCATGGTTGTCGGCAGCTTCCTTCCAAGAAACAACTCGTGTTCTTACCGAAGCGGCAATTGACGGCAAATCAGATCATTTGGTTGGCCTGAAAGAAAACATCATCATCGGTAAATTGATCCCAGCCGGAACGGGCATGGATCGTTACAACTTGTTTGATGTCAGCGCGCCAGATTATGTGCCGATGGCTTATTACTCGAGCGACGACGAAGCCGATCCAGCCGCATACTTGGCAGGATTAAAAGGCACATATGTTGCCGATGATCAATCGCAAGACTTAGCCGAGACATTTGAGCCAGTGACTGTTGACAACAGCGAAGTCAACAATGCTGTAACTGGTCGTGACACTGATCTTGATAATGGTTTCGATGATGGTCCTGATAGCGAGATCGCTCAGTAAAACTTAAAAATAGATTCGAGTAAACAATGTCCGAATTCGACAAGTTTGCCGAAAACTACCACGAGTCATTGCGCAAGAGTCTGGCGGTGACTCGAACCAGCGATGAATACCAAGCCGAATACAAAGTTCGACTACTTAAGAATCGCCTTGCACAAGGTGTTAGCGGTCTAAACGTTCTTGACTTTGGCTGTGGTGTGGGATTGTCGTTGCCGTATTTGCTAGAGCAGTTTTCTGGCTCGAAGATATTCGCAACTGATGTGTCAGAAGTTTCGCTTGATATGGTTCGGGCGCGGTTTCCGCAAGTCACGATCGTCGGCTCGGCTCTAAACACGATTGAGAAGTTTGACCTAATTTTTATGTCAACGGTGCTACATCACATAACAAGTAGCGCTCGTGTTGAGATTCTCAAGAAGTTGCGTGCGAACCTCAAGCCTGATGGGCGCCTGGTTGTGATCGAACACAATACTTATAACCCCTTGACCCGCCGAATTGTTTCAAATTGCCCAATGGATGCAGATGCCGAATTGATCTCGATGCGCGACATAAAAAAATTACTTGGTGCATCCTGTGGGTTTAAGATTCGCGAAACTGGGTATTGCTCGTTCTTTCCTGAGCCATTAAAGGTGTTGGCGAAGTTAGACCGAGTTTTGAAGAAGATTCCTTTGGGCGGCCAATACTTCGTTGTGGCGACCCCGTAAAAACGATTTCGGGCAGGTTGCCGAGATGAGACAATGAGCCGTAGTATTCACTGTCCCGTTTGCGGGTGGTTTCGAATAGGTAGTTTTCTGTAACAGCAATATAAAAAAGGTCGTTTGCGTGCCCACAATTCAACAGTTGATCCGTCAGGGTCGAAGTTCAAAGTCTTCAAAGACCAAGACTCCGGCGCTTAAGGGTTCTCCTCAGCGTCGCGGAGTGTGCACGCGTGTTTTTACAACCACACCAAAAAAGCCAAACTCGGCTTTGCGCAAAGTTGCGCGTGTGCGTCTGACTAGCGGAGTAGAAATTACGGCTTACATCCCAGGCGAAGGACACAATTTGCAAGAGCACTCAATCGTGCTTGTGCGCGGTGGTCGTGTTCGCGACTTGCCAGGTGTACGTTACAAAGTTATTCGTGGCGCACTTGATGCCGCCGGAGTCAAAGACCGCAAGCAATCTCGTAGCCGTTATGGCGCGAAGAAGAGTAAGTAAAGGTTTATTTATGCCACGTAAAGGTCCAGTAGCCCGACGCGAGTTCGCAGCAGATCCTGTTTATCGCTCGTCACTTGTAACTCAGATCGTCAACAAAGTTATGTTGCACGGCAAAAAGAGCATCGCCGAATCAATTGTTTATGACGCAATGAAAGTCATGGAAGCAAAAATGGGGGCAGAGCCTCTGACCGCAGTCAAGCGTGCAGTCGACAATGTCAAGCCGCCGCTAGAAGTTCGCAGTCGTCGCGTTGGTGGCGCGACCTATCAGGTGCCGGTTGAAGTGCGACCTCGTCGTGCAACAACTTTGGCGATTCGTTGGATTGTTGAAAATGCGCGTAGTCGTCGCGAGAAGACGATGGCCGAGTGTCTCGCAAGTGAATTAATGGACGCATCAAATGGTCTTGGCGCATCAATGAAGAAGCGCGAAGATATGCAAAAAATGGCGGAGTCGAACAAAGCGTTCGCTCACTACCGCTGGTAAATCAGAGCAAGACTTTTTAGGTAAACCCCACATGGCATCACGTGAATATCCTCTTGAAAAATATCGGAACATCGGCATCATGGCGCACATCGATGCAGGTAAAACAACGACAACCGAACGCGTTCTTTATTACACCGGTAAGACATACAAAATCGGTGAAGTGCACGAAGGTGCTGCCGTCATGGACTTCATGGTTCAAGAGCAAGAGCGTGGAATCACGATTACTTCGGCTGCGACAACTGCAGTTTGGCGTGGACACCGCATCAACATCATCGATACCCCTGGTCACGTTGACTTCACAATTGAAGTAGAGCGTTCGTTGCGCGTGCTTGACGGCGCCGTTGCAGTTTTCGACTCGGTTGCTGGTGTTGAGCCACAGACCGAAACCGTTTGGCGTCAAGCCAACAAATACAAAGTTCCGCGTATGTGTTTCATCAACAAAATGGATCGCACGGGCGCAAACTTCTATCGCACTCTCGACATGATCAAAGATCGTCTGGCAACAGTGCCAGCAGTTTTGCAATTGCCATATGGCGCCGAGGCCGGGTTCAAAGGTTTGATTGACATCGTAAAAATGAAATCAATCGTTTGGGATGGCGACGAAAAAGATTCCGAATATCACGAAGAAGATATTCCTGCTGATTATCTCGACAAAGCAAAAGAATATCGTGCTGAACTATTAGATCTTGTTGCTTCAGAAGACGAGCAACTGATGGAGAAGTTCTTGGCTAACGACGATCTCAGCGAAGAAGATTTGCGAATGGGTCTTCGCAAAGGCACATTGGCTTTTAGTTTTGTGCCGATTCTTTGCGGTTCGGCATTCAAAAACAAAGGTGTGCAACAAATGTTGGACGCAGTTGTCGACTATATGCCTTGTCCACTCGACATTCCGCCTGCAACTGGAACAAATATCAAAGGTGACCAAGACA
>CAXNFV010000210.1:0-3017 GCA_964201675.1 Ilumatobacteraceae bacterium
AGTTAGCCAAATACTCAGATAACTGATTTGCGTCGACCACCGACTAAATTTTTTGTTTATTGACGCTTTTTTGTCAAAAGCAACATAAGCAAAGATTGCTGCTGGAATCAAAATCAGTGGGGCATTTAAATAAAGTCCAAAAAAAATCGTGAATAACACGGCGGCGGTTTCACTTACCGAAAAACTTAGCCGCGGATAGTTGACTAGTTTGCGAACTTTTACAAACAACAACAAGAAATGAGCGAAAATCACGGGGATCAGTCCACCAAAAATGTTAAACCCATATCGTCGCAATACCAGTTGAAACCCGGCACATAAAATAAAACCAATGGCTAGCCCCATACCGATTGCTTCTGGAAACAAAATCTTTCGATCTTCACGCACCAACAACAACCAAGCAATTAAACCTGTGGTCGAAATTGAGACAATTACAAGACTTGTTCTAAGGCTCGTCAGCAGGTCTACATCCGAAAGTGTCAACAGTGTGCTGACAACTAGCGCAATAGACAAATATGGAGAAGCAACTCTCGATACAAACCCAAACTTAGCCACAAAAAAGTTGTTAACTAATTGAGGTTGTGTAGTCACAACAACAAATTAGCAGACCACCAAAATCTCTCATCCCAACTCAATCACATAGTAAGAAGAATTTGAATAGCGAACATTACCGAACTTTTCCCAGTCATTTTCTACTGTAAGTTCTCTTCGGAGAAGATACCAACCGACATTGGAGTCTTTCAATGCGCTGAGCGTTTCGTTACTTGGCGACTTTGCAAAGTTGACTGAATCTAAAACTCGTTTGACAACCCAAGGTTTGATTGCCGATCCATCGCTGATGCCTACATAATAATTGCCTGCCAAAAATCTTCTATGAACTACCGCGGTCAGCAATTGATATCCACCGGCATTGCATTTGTCAGTTCGTAAGACTGCGAACTGTGTGCACTTCATGCTGAATTCAAGAAGTGCATTCCAATCCGTATCTTTGTTACAAGATTTTGAGACCGCACCACAAAAGTCATTTGTAGCAAAAACTGCCGATGTCTTGGTGTTCGCCGAGATCCAACTTGAGGCAGTTTGTAAGTCTGGTCGATCTAATCCAATTCGTGAAGCAAAATTTCTATTTGCCTCAGGATATTCATCTTGGATATTTTTCACATAGTTGGTTGAGTAAAAACCGACGGACATTGCCATCAGGCCAATAAGTGATAGAGATGTGAAATTTTTAATAAATGAAACTTTTGCTTTTCCTCCGGCTTTCTTGTTTTTCAGGTACAAAGCACAGGCAAGTGCGCTAAACAAGGGGAGCAAACCAACAAGCGAGGGGATAGTTCGCAAAGTAATCGCCTTAATCGAACCTGAATCAAGACTCGGCATCAAGCTGGCGAAAATTGCCGACCCAAGTCCGACGAGAGTCGCAGTGATCAAGACTGATCGAGGAAACTCTAATTCATGATTTATAATTCGTTTCAGAACGATCGGAATGACCAGTACTATTAACACACTTGAAGCCGCGTGGGTGAAAAATAATTCAACTGCAAATTCACCTGAAAGAAACATCGCCGAAAGTAATCCAGCAATTGCAGCACCGATTGCAAAAAAACTTATCTGTTTGAGCAGGTTATGAGTCGAAAAATTATGCAGTGCGGCTACGCCAACTAACTGAAGGCCAAGAAAGCCAAATAAAAAAGTGAGACCTGCCACCCACTGAATCGCCAGACCATAGGGGCGAAAATCCCCTGTTATGCCATCAACAAAACCAAATTGATCAAACAACATTCCCCGTGAACTTCCACCACCACCATTAATAACGAAATAAAATCCGGTGGCTAGGCCCGCGAGAGTAGTAGCAGTAAGCCAAGTTTGATGCCAATTTAGTTTTTTATTTTTAACGAAATTCGCCAGCCAAAAAAATCCAACCGCTCCCGCAAGAACTGCTCCATGAGCAACTTTTGAGCCAATGACACCAAATGCAAGTAGATAAAATAACGGTGCAGATTTTTTTATGTGACTACTGATATCCAAAATAAAAACAAACAAAAAAGCCAGCAACAAAAATAGTGCGTACATTTGGCTTGGACTTGCAATGATTCCAAGTTTGAATCCTCTGCCCCAAGTTTGAACCGTGTCGAATCCACCAATCGCGAATAGTGAAAAAATTATAATTATCCGACTAAGCAATAACCGTTCGAGAATCGCCCAAATTATTAAAACAGTTCCAACTGCAATCAATAGCGGTATAGTGCGAGTGTTTG
Organism: Ilumatobacteraceae bacterium; assembly: GCA_964201675.1. Lineage (GTDB taxonomy): Bacteria > Actinomycetota > Acidimicrobiia > Acidimicrobiales > Ilumatobacteraceae > BACL27. The sequence continues at coordinate 2,256 of CAXNFV010000210.1, forward strand.
AAACCCAATCTGGAGAACCACTTACTCTGTCGACCAATCCTGACCAGGCGTAGGCAAACCAGTGATAGTTGGTTGAAGTGCCAGCGGCGTTTATATTGTCCCGAAAACCCCAGTTACCAAGTGTTCGAGAGATGGCCTCATATAAGGCGACATCAGTGTCTTCAATCCACCAACCAGTTGGTCGCCTCAGTATTGTCAGAATCGAAATTGGTAAAAGGCAAGCAGCGATTATCGCCGATTGTCTTCGCCACTTTGGGATCTCGCGCCAAATCACGACCGCGATCAAAAAAAGGGCGAATGGAAGTGGCCAGAACCATTCGGGCGAGAGAATTAATAACACCGTTGCCGATATCGCCAGCAATTCGGTATTGATCAAATCTTTTCGCGTAGCAGTTAGATCTATTTTGAGCTCAGATCTCCAGACACATAACGGCAAGAACAACAATGGAAGCGTCCAGGCAAAGCCAGAAATTACAGTATTGCGAAACACTTGATCAAAGCCAAATGAGAGAGGACTTCCAAGTGCAAGTCCAACTCCATAAAACTCTTGCCAGGTGAGACGAGTTTTGTTAATGAATATCGCTAGAAATGATCCACCAGCAAGTGTCTGCAGAATGGCAATCAAAAGTGCAATCGCAGCAACTTCTAGTGGCACACCCGAAATCAAGAGAGCAAAAAAAACTGCACCTGCTAGCAGCAACATATGATTTAGAGACACTTCAAAAACAACTAGCTCGTTCATTTGATTAATTCTCGAGTCTG
>CAXNFV010000211.1:0-4196 GCA_964201675.1 Ilumatobacteraceae bacterium
GTAACAACGAAACTTTGCCCCTGATAATTTCGCGACTACTGGGTCGTCCCGGAGAAATTATTCAGGCTCAGGCCTATGCGATTGCAACTTTATTGATCATTGCTTGCGTTGCGATTATTGGTGTGGTCGACTATTTCGGCACAGAGAAACACTGATAAACACAGATAAACGAGGGATCTAAATGTTGAATTGTCGAAACCTTGTCGTGACTTATGAGTCAACACCGGTGCTACAAAATCTTTCTATATATATAGGTACTGGTGAAATCGTCGCCTTGACCGGTCCAAGTGGTTCAGGTAAAACGACCCTGTTGCGATGCATCGCAGGTCTTGAAGTAGTTGAATCTGGCACGATTCTTTTGAGCGGCGAAGAGATCACCTCCAAACCAGCACATTTGCGTCGAATCGGCTTGGTGTTTCAAGACAATCAGTTGTTTCCGCATTTGAATGTCGCAAAGAATATTTCGTATTCGCTAATGATTCAAGGTAGTAAACAGAAATTAATGGATGAAAAAGTCGCAGAAGTTCTCGAACTCGTGGGGCTAACCCATCTATCTCAGCGCGAAGTTTTTAAACTTTCGGGCGGTGAGGCAAAACGTATTGCAGTCGCCCGAGCACTAGTGGCACAACCTAAAGTTTTGTTACTCGACGAGCCACTTAATGGCCTTGACAAAGAGTTGCATGCGCGACTTCTCGCCGATCTTGGCACTTTGCTTCGGCTACGTGGTACGACAACGTTGCATGTAACTCACGACCAAGATGAGGCAAACGCAATAGCTGACCGTGTGTTAGATATTCGCAATCTGATGCCGCACTGAACTCGCACTAATATCTCGCTTAATGTCAAATACTAAACTTGAAGTAGTCAAACTTCAGACTTCGGAAACCTACGTACTACGTACGGCGGTTTTGCGCGATAACACGCCAACTAGTGACCCCAAATATGCAGAAGACTCAAATCCAGGCACAGTGCATCTAGGCATTTTTGATGCGCACGAAAATCTGATCGGTACATCAACCTGGGTTATTAACCCTTGGCAGGAAGACAGCACGGCCCAGGCCATTCAGCTTCGGGGTATGGCTGTTGCAACTATTCACCAAAAATCTGGCCTAGGCAAACTGCTGCTTGATGCAGGCGTTATTCACGCCGAAAAACTAAAGGCTAAATATATTTGGGCCAAAGCCCGCGATTCTGCACTTAACTTTTATTTACGACACGATTTTTCGGTTGTTGGTGACGGGTTCACTGAAGGCACTACTCAGATGCCACATCATTTAGTTGTCCGCAAAATCAATTTCTAGTTTTTGATATTTACAATTTGGCTGAAGCGTAATGTTCTATTAGTCGCGGGTTTGACGATTAATTCGAGCAACCATTCACCACCGCGGGGCACTTGCAAATTCGCTTGAAAATGATTCACTCCAATACGTTTCAGACCTATTGGTATCGGCGGGATCTCACCACTCACGAGAGAGATTCGTGTCGTCACCGACTCGATCGACTCAAGGGTTCCTCCTGGCGGCGAGAACACAATATGCATCTCAGAGTTACCTACACGTGCTGGAGTGATTGTGATATCTGCAATGACATTTGATTGGACCAAGGTTGCCGTGAAAGGCGCAGCAGTGTTGACGCTAAGCGGTGGAACAGAAACAAGTACTGCTGTTACTGCGAGCACAACTAGGCCGATGACACTTTCCACAACAATCGTCTTTGAGAACTTAATCTTTTTCAAATCTTCACTATCAACTTTTTTGTCTTTAAATATTTGCCGTGCCTTAGTGCCTGCGGCAATTGCCATCACAACAAGAACAACTTTGATACTAAGAACCGTGCCATAAGTTGTCGAAAAAAGATTTTGAAACCCTTCCATCATTCGCCAAGCTTGTGCAACTCCTGTGGCAACCATTATCGGCATCGCGATAGTTGCATTAAACGAGAACCAGGCAATCACTTTTGGTGACTCGCTTTGCCACTTTCGACCTAATAAAACAATTGTCAGTAATCCACCCATCCAAACTGCGACACATAAAAAGTGAACAATGTCTGTGCCGATGCTTAAAGCAGAAAACTGTCTCATCCCAGGGTGACCTGGGATTGAAAATGTTGCGAACAGCACAATGCTCAAGATTGTTGTTGCCATTCGCCAAATCGGTTTTTGATGCAAATCGCGTTTCCAAATAATCACTAGAAATAAAAGCAAGATTACGGAGCGAATGATTAACCAAGTCCCAAGTCGTGTTTCTAGAACTTGCCTTACCGACGTCACTGAAACAGAATCTGAAAGCGAACTGCCTAAGGCGTATGGTGCTTGCAACACTAGAACGATTACTGAACTGACTACTGCTACAAACCAAGTTGATTTAATGACAATTTCAATTCGAGACTGACCACTTATCCGAGTCGCAAGCAACATTGATCCAATCAGCACCATTACACCCAAGAAACTTAACCAACGGGCGATTCCCATTAATCCACGCACTAAACCAGGCGCACTACTATTTGCGAGAATTTCAACGCCAAGATCAGTGAGGTTCGTACCGCGTGAACCAATTTGAAATCCGAATGCACCTTGCACTGGATGACTATCGACAGATACAACTCTCCAAATAACTAGATAGCTACCCGGCTCAAGATCGGGCACACCGACCCGCACAGTTTTAGCATCCACAACATCATCCGCAACGCCATAATTCGGCACAGGCAAGACAATTAACTTTGAGTTTGCATCAAATAATCTGATGCTGCCGAATGAGATTTCAACTTGCTCGGCAAATTTTAAGACGATTTCTTCTGGAGACTTTTCAAGTACAGATGATGCGGCTGGTTCACTTGACTTCAACCCCGCGTGAGCTTCGACAGGGTTTGCAGATCCAACGACACCGGCACCACAGAGAAGCGCGGCTATAAAACTAAATCTAAGTAATTTCCTCACAAGGGTTCTGGCTTGGCGAGACCATCAACGACGACTCGGCCCATCAACCAAGCCAAGCGTTGCGACGGCGATAATTTCTTGGCAATATCTGGCAACTCAGTCATTCCCATTGGCTTGCGACTACGCCACAACATAATTTGTTGATCAAGTTCAAGTCGTACATAAAGATCTGTCAGATCGTTGTAACCAAAGCCAAAACCCAGATCAGCATGATGAAATTCAACTTCACGCCAGCGCAAAAAGACCAGTGAAGAAATCTCAATAATATTGCCGCCTAAATTGCGTCCTTGACCCGACCAGACTTTTTCATTTGCGCTCGCCCATGCGGCTTCAAGACCGTAAATGCTGAGACGCAGATCCATAACTAACTCTTCGGCGCTACGTATCGCACCGCGCTCGATGTCGCCGTTGCGTTGCTCGGCACTCGCATATTGTTCGCCCACTTCGCCCCGTACAGCGGCTTGCAACAAAGACACGTGGCTATCTGCATTGCGCGCCAGATGCGTCAACACATGCGCGCGCGACCAATTTGGCAGAAGCGAATCTTCACGACATTGGTCGTCGGTCAAATTTTCAAGTGTGCCAAGCAATCGCTGATGTGCAGCCGCGCAACCTGACACATGCTCATTTAGCGTGTTCGCAAATTTGCGCTGTTCAGACTCAGACATTGATTACAAACTAGTTGCTGTTCGCCCTTTGCGGAATAACGACGACTGTGCCATCAGCCTCGTGGTGCACTCGCGCTGAGACTCCGTAAAACTCGGCGAGCGTCTCTGATCGCAGAACCGTTTGAGCATCACCCGACGCCACGCAAGAACCCTGGTACATCAATACAAGACGATCGGCGTATAAACCCGCCAATGTCAAATCATGCATCGCTGAAACAACTGTCAATCCCCGTTCGCGGCGCAATACATCTACAAGTTCAAGGGCCTGTTGTTGGTGGCCAATATCTAACGCTGCTGTTGGCTCGTCAAGCAATAGCACCGGTGCCTCTTGAGCCAACGCTCGAGCGATTACTAATCGTTGTCTCTCGCCACCTGAAAGTGTTCCGACCATTCGATGTGCGAACCGGGTCAGATCAAGTCGCGTCATAACTTTCTCAATTACATCAACGTCTTGCTTTGTCTCTGATGCAAAATGTTTGATATGCGGGTTGCGCCCGAGTAAGACATACTCATAAACCGTCATGTCTTCAGGGATCAACGGCGTTTGTGGCACATAGGCGATATTTTGCGCTCGCCATTTCGCCGAAGTCGCC
>CAXNFV010000212.1:0-6176 GCA_964201675.1 Ilumatobacteraceae bacterium
ACGTCCAATTCATTAACTTCGTTATAGGAACGGGTTGCATCAAGAAAGCATTTGCCTGAATGGTCTACGACGGGTCCTTTTTCCGATGCAATGAAAAATACATCGAGACCTGGAACATCGACCAGAGTCTGGAATGGGCCAATGATGTCCAATGCAGTGAATTGGGGGTAGAGAACTAAACCAACTGTTGCCATGGTGGAAATAATAGATGAAAGGATTTTCCTACATTTGGTACGGATTTGGTACGACCTCGTGAACGCTCATCCGAAAACTGGGGGATTGACAGGACGTTGAACGCTGAACTCGAGTGATGAAATGGTTGTCTGAAGCCAGACAGGATTGTGGGAGACGTTTTCCGTGGATTTCGATTCCCGGCGTCGCCTCAAATATTCAAAATTAGTTCATGTCGTCAAATTGACGCCATGGCCAATTATTCGATTAGCGCAAAACCCGCTATTAATACCATGACGTTCCCTGCAGAATTGTTTGCACCACTTATTCTGAGTCTCATTTTCCGGTATTCGCCATCTTTGCAAAGCGTCGGAATGTCTAGAACTCCTTCAGGATTCTTTACGGCTAATGCCACAAAGTTGTCTTCCCATGCTCTATCAAATCCTGCGTAGTGCATTTTTCTGAGGTCTGGGTGAATGATTGGATCCAAGTTGCCGCCAACCATGTCCTTGGCTGCATGTCCTGTCAGTTCGGCGAGTTCGTCGCTCCAAAAAAGAACTTTGTGATCCCTGCCAATTACTAAGAATGCTTTGTTGTCTTTCATGTTCCCCCCTCAACAAACCGTACACCAATCCTTGAAGCATCGAATACCAATGGAGGTTTGGTACGAATTTGGTACGACCTTGTGAACGCTCAAGCGGCGATCAGGGGATTAACGGGACGTTGGACGCTGAACTCGAGTGACGTTCTGACTGATTAAGACCAGACAGGATTGTGAGTGACGGTCTTCGTGGAATGCGATTCAAGGCGGCACAGAAGCTATTGATCTATTTTGATTGGTTGCATTACTTGCTCGATGAAACGCAACACTGGTTCGGTTGATTTCGGGTGACCGAAATCTAAAACGAAATGAGACACCTCGAGTTCAATAAGGTGTCGTAAATCATCCGCGAATTGCGCCGACTCAGAATCAGTTGTTGGAAGCGGGCGTTCAATTGTCAAAGAGATTTCAATTGATTTCGGGTCGCGACCGGCTTGTTGTGCGCTAGCCCGCACGATGTCTCGTTTTTTTATCCATTGATCTTCGTTTCCGTGAAGTGACGAGTTCCAAACATCGGCGAGGCGGCCGACCATTGGTAGACCGATTTGTTCGCCGTATGCACCAATGCATATCGGTGGCATTACCGAAGGCTTCGGCGGGGCAGCAGCACCGCTAACGCTGTAGTGCTTGCCTTCATAAATGGGATTATCACTTGTCCACATTGTGCGACAGATGTGAATCAAATCTTCAAGTTGGGCGAATCGCACAGCGGGCCGCGGGAACTCGTATCCGTATGACAGGTATTCGTCTTCGCGCCAACCCGCACCGATGCCGAGCATGAACCGATTTCCTGAGAGTACTTGCAGAGTTGCGGCCATCTTTGCCGTAAGCGCCGGGTTTCTGTAACCCTGGCCAAGCACGTGATGACACAACATCACATCAGGAAACTTTGCCGCAAGCCAAGTGAGTGTTGTCCACGCCTCCATAAATGGGTCGGTCGGCGAGTCGAAGCCGTAGAAATGATCGGCGATCCAGAGCGAATCGAAATGTTGTAAGGCTGTCGGCAGGATGTTTTTCTCTTGGTACATCACTATCGGTTCAAAGTCGCTCCACTTGTTGCCGATAACAGGCGAGAGCCATCCGAATTTTGGGTTCATGTTCTAGCCACTAGGAGAGATTATCGCAGACTGCGGATAACTAGTCCGGTTTGAAGTTTCGGGGTGAAGAATGTCGACTTCGGTGGCATTAGTAAACCTTCATGAGCGGTGCGCTGAATTTCTGCAACGCTGACTGGGCGAATTAGTACTGCAGCGGTGTACTTCTTGGTTGCAAGTTGCTGGCGAACTTCGCTCAAGCCGTGTTGGTAACTGACTTCGTGTGCACAGTTTTGAAGTGCATGTTCTAACAGCGCGCTATCAAGTTGGCGAACGCCTGAAAACTCTTGTGGTTTCGGCGTGAGTGCTAAACCAGAACCATCTACGGCGATAAGTGTCAAATGTTGATTTTGTGTCATCTCAGAAATGATTGTGTCGGTTACTTTGGCAATTGGTCTGATCTCAAAAGATTTCGCAAGTGTGGCTTTTAGATCGTCGTAACTAGCACCCGAATAGAGGCGATGGATTGCAGCAACACTGAGTTGCTCATCGACAAGTTCGTTGATGTAACACAACACCAAATTTGCATCGGCAAGATTTGTCTCTTCGGCACTGAAGGTTCGGCTGATTGCATAGCGGTGATGACCGTCGGCGATTACAACAGGGCTTTGACTAATTAATTTGCTGATCACGGCACACCGTGCTTTATTGCTGATGCGCTCAACAATGTGTTGAACGTTATGTTCATCAGTAAACGCGCCTAACGATTCGCCTGGCTCAACAAGTGCAGTAGTCAAGCCAGTAGTGAGTGATAAACCCCAAATCGGTGAAAGGTTCGCTTGGGTTGCACGAGTTAGTTCGAGTCGATCAGTTTTTGCTTTCGGGGTAGTTTGTTCGTGCGGTAAGACTTCTTGTGAGTCGGGCGGCTCAATTTTCAGCGCGCCGATTATGCCGACTGTTTGGCGAGACTTGCCTTCGGAATCGGTGAACTTCATCCGATACAAAGTAAAACTTGGAGTTTCATCTAGCACCAAAACACCAGAGTCTTGCCAATCTTTGAAACGTTTTGCCGCTTCAAGATACGGCTCTTCGCCAATTGGTAAATCAATATTGACGATGTTGTGCTCACTGCGAGCTGCAAACGCTGCTCGGTCAGCATCACTCTGCACGTCGTATGGCGTAGAACAAACATCAGCAAGTGAAATTTCGGGTGAATATCTAAGCGCTTGGAAGGGGAGAAATTGAGGCACACTAAGAGGGTGGCATGGACGATCATATTTTGGCAACCTGTCGGAGCAAAGATTTGAAGCCAGCAATTCTTTGCGATCTAGATGGAGTTGTTTGGCTATCTCACGACCCAATACCTGGGTCTGTTGAAGCAATTGCTGCATTGCGAGCTGCTGGTCATCGCGTTTTGTTTGTGACAAATAATTCGTATTCGCTGATCGCATCGCAAGAACATACTTTGGCGAAAATTGGTGTGCCAAGTGTCGGTGATGTACTCAGTTCTTCTGGTGCTACGGCCACGCTACTTCACGCGGGACAGCGGGTGCTTGTCGCGGGTGGGCCAGGAGTTGTTGAAGCTGTCGAACAAGCTGGCGCAATAGTTGTTGGTCGAACTGATGATGATTTAGACGAGGCCAGTTCTCAAAGTAACGACGTAAATATTGATGCTGTGGTTGTTGGCTTTCATAAGACTTTTGATTTCGAGTCAATGCGTCGCGCATCGGCAGCAGTGCGCGCTGGCGCAACTTTGATCGGCACAAACCAAGATGCAACGTTTCCGACTTCGAACGGCGTGATACCTGGTGGTGGCTCAATTTTGGCAGCGATTGCAGCGGCAAGCGGTGTTGCGCCAATTGTTGCGGGTAAACCATATGTGCCGATGGGTGAACTTGTGAAGAGAACTCTCAACATCGATGATCTCTCAGAATGTTGGATGGTAGGCGACCGATTTTCGACCGATGGAATGTTCGCCAAAAATATTGGTGCAAAGTTTTGTTTGGTGACTTCTGGAGTGAAAACTCAAGAACAGGCAAAAGCGTTGCAGCAACAACATAAATTTGCTCTCGTCGCGAATGATTTAAGGCATTTTGCTCAACACCTAGGTGTCACAGTTTGAAGCGTGAGCGACTTGAATTAGCACTTGTTTCGCGTGGGTTAGTTTCTGACTTAGATGCTGCCAAACAGGCGATTGATGATCGGCTAGTGCAAATCAATGGATCAATTGCGATTTCGTATTCACATTTAGTTGCGCCAAACGATCAAATTCGAGTTGTAGAACAATCTCGATTCGTGAGTCGAGGTGGTTTCAAACTTGAAGCAGCTCTCGCTCATTTCGAAATTGATCTTGCCGGATTGCGAGTTTTAGATGTTGGCGCATCAACTGGAGGTTTCACTGATTGTGCGTTGCAACACGGCGCGCGACAAGTTGTTGCATTAGATGTTGGCAAAAATCTATTGCATGAAAAATTAGTTAGTGATCAGCGAGTCGTTGAAGTCAGCGAGACGAATGCTCGAGATATCGTCAATCTCACAAGCGCGGGCGCTGGCACTGGCACGAGAACTAGCGCTGGTAGTGCAATGTTTGGCGAAAAGTTTGATGTTGTAGTCGCAGACTTATCGTTTATTTCGCTGAACGAAGTTTTGCCATCAATGCTGGCTGCGTTAAAAACTGACGGCCTACTGATATTGCTTGTTAAGCCACAGTTTGAGGCGACTCAACTTGAGGCAGATAAAGCATCCGGGGTGATTGAAGACCCTGAGATTCATCAGCGCGTGTGTCGCGAAATTGGCGAAGCCACATCCCAAAAAGGATGTTCTTTGCTAGGCATTATTGAATCACCGATTCGTGGGCAACAAGGCAATATTGAGTTTCTACTTGCCGCTAAATACACCAACCCCGACGCCAGAACTTAATAGATTGTTAGATATGGGCACGTCTGGTTCTGGTGGCAAGACCGCTGTGAACATTATTTTGGTTGCCCACCACACTCGACCTGAGGCTGCTGATTTAATTCGCAGTGCACACACTTGGTTACAAAAACATGGTCACAATTTATGGATGCCGCCCGAAGATGCCAAAGTGCATGGCTTGAGTGATATTTCGTCAGATCGTTCGGCGCAAGATGCTGACTTGCTCGTGAGCCTCGGCGGTGACGGCACTATTTTGCGATCAGTTGAAATGCTTAACGGGGCACCTGTGCCAATTTTAGGTGTCAACATGGGCACGCTTGGCTATCTCACCGAAATCGAGCCACAAGATTTTATGGCGCGACTACAACAGTGGATATCGCATAGCGATCAATCGGCCGAGCAGAACGATTCGACTTCAATCATCACCGACGAACGAATGATGCTGTCGGTCAAGTTGACTCGGGCAGTTGATGGCAAAGTTTTGACATGGCGAGCGCTAAATGAATCAGTAATTGAGCGTCAACAGTCGGGCCATACGGTGTGGTTAGATGTAACGATTAATCACGAGTTGTTCGCACGATATTCGGCCGACGGCGTAATCGTTGCAACACCCACCGGGTCTACTGCATATTCAATGTCTGCTCGCGGTCCTGTTGTTTCACCTCGCCATCGTGCGATGTTGCTCACACCTGTTTCGCCGCACATGTTGTTTGACAGGAGTCTCGTGCTTGGGGCAACCGAAATGTTGAGCATGCAAGTTGTTGGTTCGCGACCAGCCGAGTTAGTAATCGATGGTCGACACGTGGCAACACTCGAGCATGGCGACTGTGTTTCATATGAGGGGGATAGTTGTACGGCGCAATTCGTGAGATTTAAACAGCCACAGTTTCACCAAATAGTGCGCGCCAAGTTTGGATTAGGAGACGAATAGTGCTGAGTGAGTTGCACATCGAAAATCTCGGCGTAATCGAGAAACTTGAAGTTGTACTAACTAATGGGTTGACTGCATTAACTGGTGAGACGGGTGCGGGCAAAACGATGCTTGTTGAAGCGATCAGTCTGCTTGTTGGCGGCCGAGCCGATGCGACGATTGTGCGACCAGGTACACAAGAAGCCCGAATTGAAGGTCGCTTCATAGAGGGTGACACTGAGATCGTCTTGACGAGGGTTATTCCGCTTGACGGTCGTTCTCGTGCATATGTCAACGGTCGGTTGGCGACTGTAACCAATTTGGCTGAGCAAGGTGCGGCGCTCGTCGACTTGCACGGTCAGCACGCCCACCAAAGTTTGCTTGGCATGGCGGCACAAAGATCTGCGCTAGACCAGTTCGCATCGGTAGACCTCACTGATTTGCGCAACGCTCGCGCAAGACTTACCGAGATCGACGCAAACTTGGCGGCGATCGGTGGCGATGAGCGCGCTCGCGCGCGCGAGATTGATTTATTGGCGTTTCA
>CAXNFV010000213.1:0-5262 GCA_964201675.1 Ilumatobacteraceae bacterium
AGTAATACCTATTTTCAAAGGCGCGAAATGTTGCATAGATAATAAATGAGATTAATACTGCAACAATAATTAATGGTTGTAACCACCAACGATCATAACGTTCTAATTACTTATTGGTGACTAAGCAATCTTGGTCATCATGCGTTGCATGACAGTGCCAGCCATCGCAAACTTGCTGGCCTCGAGAAACTTTGCCCACCACTCTGGGTTAATTTTCGCACGAGCAGCATCAACGGCAGCCATATTTGGATAACCGGCAAGAAAGCCAACTTGACCAAGAGTCCCATAAATAGTGTGAATGATATTGAAATCAACACCAGTTAATGCTTTATTCAAGTCGGCAAACTCATTTGCCCATTTCAAAGTTGCCATCCAATCGGCGCCTTGTGCCAACTGAAAGTAATTTTGTTGAACGACTGTCCCCAATGGAATCGCGGTTCCCAGCGAGCCACCACGCACATAATTCAAAATAGTGTCAGGTTCAAATGAAACAACGTGTTCTTGCAACTTGCGATTTACTTCCCACCAGCCCTTGGCAGCCATAAGTTTTGGGCCTGATTCAGCGCGTGCTGCTAACGATTCATAAGCGGCACTGAAACCAATTGATCCCCATACGTAACCGTTTGTACCCGCCCATGCTTGAAGCGGCACATCGACACCTTTAGCAATACTTATAACCTCTTGCACAAGCGGCATGATCACAGGAAAGTCCCCCGTGGTCACAACCAATCTGTTAAATAATAACATTATTAACCCCCAAATCATAAGAGGCACGAATGTGCCTACTGATGTCTAACACAGTTATTGATAAGACAAATACGGCGCACGACTCGCACTAAAACCTCGTTCGAGCACTTCGTCCTGCCGTGTGAAACTAGTACGAAATAAATTTGCGAGTTCGTGGGTCGTCTACACCAAGTAAACGCACCAGCCACCCGATCACACGCGACTTATCAACTGAATTGACTTCAAGCATCGCTTCGATATCAGCCCAATCTTTTGTTCGGTTATACATTGCCTTGAACACCGTCAGGGCGTCTGCTGCGAGAACGGGGATAACTATCTTGGCAAACTTGTGATGCTCGACACCAAGCATCACATCGTCGTGAAACTCGGCGACATTAAAAAATATATCGATCGGCGTATCTTCCCAAAACACTCTGACTTGATCGTCCGCCTCGGCGTCTGCGATTTGCGAATCAGTAAATACGATTCGTTTTATAAACGCCGATCGCACAACATCGATCTCACTTGCTGGCAAAAAAATATTTACATCGATGTCACGTGTACCGCGGGGTTCGCCAGTATGAAACGCCAACGCCAACGCCCCACCAAATGCATACGGCAAAGCAGCGCTAGTCAACATCGTGTGTACACCGACGATTTTGCGCTCAAGAGAAATCATTGCGCAACCTGCGGAGGCTGAGACTGCGGCTGCGGCTGCGGCTTCAACTGCGTCAACTGCCTAAAACCTGCGAACCCACACTTGCGCGAAGCCGCTCGATGTGGCAACGCATCAGCGAGTGCCAACACTTGCGACAATCGCTTGCCAGCCATGTTGCGACGTTCGCGCGCCGCTGTCGAATACAACGTGATGTTGTACCCCATCCCGCAAGCATCAATCAGTCGAGCAAGTGTGTCAACTGTTGGCGAGCGGCGACCCGACTCGTATTCAACAATTGCCGCCGGCGATGTGAGTGCCCTGCGCGCCAACTCACGTTTCGAGATGCCTGCTCGCAAGCGCGCGCGGGTAATTGTGTCTGCCCCAGCCATGTATTGAGCGTACCCTAAATGTTATCGGATTAGATAACACCTTGATTCAACCTTTCGCGAGCGGATCAACCCCCGTCGCGCGAACCAAAACTCGCGGTATTGACGCAGTTGCACCCAACGCACGCTGGCGGGTGAACTATAACTCATGAAAAATTTGCTGCTCGGGCAGTGAAGGGACTGTCCGAGCAGCAAATCAATCGTTTATCGATTATTTAACTTTAGGTAACGCCTTCAAAGTCTTTTCGTACAACTTTGCATCAAACCAATTTGCCATGTTTAGTTTTCGCTTGATATTGCCGACTTGATACATAACATCAGCTTCGTCTTGAAATGCTTTTATCACGACATCATCAATTGGCGCGAAACCAGCTACTGAACCGTCATACAAAACTGTTGCAAGTGGTGTTGCGACTGCAGCAGGAAAAGTCGGAAAAAATGTCTTGCTGAAAATTGCGATTCCACCAGTTCGATCAATAGAAAACTGCTTATACATTTTCTGCCAACGCACCAATAAATCATTTGTCGCAGCAACTGCTTTAGGGTTCTTCATAGTTTTAGTTGACTGCCAAAAGGCGAAATAACCGGCGAGATTGCCGTTGCCTGTAGCAAGTACTTGAGCACCTGCGGCTTTTGCCATTGACAAAAATGGCTCAACAAGCACTGCTGCACCAACCGCACCAGTATTTAGTGCAGACATAGCCGCGGCAGGGCCGAGGTTATTAAATCCAACGCTCGTTAGCGGAACCTGTGCCTTTTTCAATGCAACGATTGCGAGATATTCGCCTTCTGTTCCCATTGATAACGCAAGTGACTTGCCTCGCAAACCAGCCATAGTTGTCAATCCGGCATCGAAAGACTTCTTTGACGCGACAATTGAAAACAATGCACCAGGTGTTCGCTGAGGAGCAGTTACTGCAACAATTTTCACTGGCTGCTTAGCTGCCGCTGCAAAAACTGCTGGAGCCATTCCTGTAGAGGCCATCTGAACTGATCCACCGACAGCCGCTGCAAGTGCTTCAGGTCCGGTTGCAAAAGTTACCCAGTTGATTTTGTAATCTGCACCTGTGTCGCATGAGTATGCGGCACACATAACTTTGAACAAGCCACCTGAGTCGGCAACTGTCAAGGTATACCCAGACAAGTCAACTTCTTTAGGTGCCGACGATGCAGCATTGGCGCTAACTGTGCCCATACTGATCGCCGCTACTATCGCCAAACTCATTGCAAGTTTGACCTTACGATTTCCGATCTTCATTATTTATCCCCTTTGTTTTTTGATTTGATTTTGGCTGCTATCTATTCGTCTATTCATCTATTTATTGATTAATAATTTGTCTATAACTTTGTTAAAACCCCTAATGCCTGAAGCAAAGTTGTTCGAAGTTCGACAAATTTTGGACCACCAATTTGGCGCGGCCGATCGGATGTAACTTCAACTTGAATATCGAGTTTTCCGTTATTTAGTACAACGACTCGATCGGCAAGCACAATCGCTTCGTCAACGTCATGCGTCACCAATAAAGTTGCTGGTCGATACTTGTCGCAGAGTTGAGTAATGAGCTCTTGCATTTGCAATCGCGTCAATGCGTCTAGTGCGCCGAAAGGCTCATCGAGTAGCAGCAATTGCGGCCGGCGCACAAGTGCCCGAGCCAGTGCGACACGTTGTGCCTCACCACCAGAAAGAGTTGCCGGCCATTTATTGACCAACGCACTAAGCCCAACTTCGCCCAGCGCATTTAGCGCGTCACTCTTTGAACTATCACCCTTTGGTAGACCCAGCGCAACATTTTGCCAAACCTTCATTGACTGAACTAAACGTGGTTCTTGAAAAACAACGGTGCGAATTTTAGGAACCCGAACAGTCCCCTGATTAGGGCTATCTAGTCCGGATAACAGGCGTAATAAAGTCGTCTTTCCACTTCCACTCTTGCCGACAAGCGCAACAAATTCTCCCGCGTTCATCGAGAAATTTATATCGTCAAGTGCGATATGAGTTTCAGCACCAGAATTAAATGCTTTAGTAACACCATCTACCTGAACGGCAAGTGTTTGAGTACTCATCTAACCGAAACTCCAGCGCGCCACCGCAATGTGTAGCGCTCAACAACACGAATCAATAAATCAGCGAAAAGTCCTGCGAGTGCATAAATAATCACGCAGGCAAAGACCGCATAGTTCTGTCCATAATTTGCCGATCTTAAAAGCAAGTTCCCGATGCCTGATTGTGCATTGATCTGCTCGGCAGCAACAAGTGCCAAAATCGAAATCACCATTGAAAGTCTTAGCCCGGTGAAAATATTTGGAAGAGCAAGCGGGATCACAACTTTGCGAACAGTTTGTTTTCGACTAAGACCGAAAACAGATGCGCACTCGACGATTTTTTTATCAACGTTTCGCACACCGGTAGAAGTGTTGGCATACATCGGGTAATAAGTTGCAAGAGATATCAAGATTATTTTTGGAGATTCTCCAATACCGAACCACAAAATGAATAGTGGTGTGAGTGCGATAAAAGGTATTGCCCGAAACATTTGCAGCGGCGCATCAATCAACTCTTCGCCAAGGGTAGTTAGTCCAGAAAATAATCCAAGAACAAAACCTAGAGATGCGCCAATTAAAAGCCCCGACAGCGAGCGACGCAGCGACATACCAATTTGACTTAATAGAGAATCGTTTTGCCACAACAGTGCCCACTGTCTAAACACTTCGACGGGTGTCGGCATTGTGTTTTCTGGCAACATGTCTGACCCCGCAAGTCGAGTCCATCCGACGACAATTAAGACAGGCACTATTAAGCGGATAACTAGGGTGACTGAATTTCGCCTGACCTTGACCGCTTGAACTTGGGGTATGACAAGGTCGGCGTTCGGTTTAACTGCTGACTCATCGCTTTTCAAAAAAGCCCCCACGACCCAAGAATTATTTGCTTGCAGAAGCAAGTATATGTTATGTTTCTCAAGATGTCAAATTTTGACCCGATTGAGGTTGCGACCGAGGCATATATATACGTCTACCCAATCGTCGTAATGGAGATCACTCGTCAGCAATATGCGGCAAAAACTCGAAGCCAACATGACGCAAACTTACTATCACATAGCCGAACCCTCGCAAATGAGAAGTGGCGATCAGTAGCTCGAACAAATATTGACACTCTTGCCTCGGGGGCCTGGTTAGACCTGTCAAAAACTTCAGCAACGATGACGATTGCGAAATCTCAGTTGCGGTTTTACATGTATCAGTTTCTTGATATGTGGACAGATACCTATGCGGTGATCGGTAGCCGCACGGTAGGCAACGAAATGGTGCGGTTGAGAATTGCTGCAGCATCAGACACCGCTGTCAAGTCTGATGATGTTGACATTCTGATTAAATCTCCAACACCAACAACTTGGATTATTGGTCGAACCTACACGAACGGAAAAACGGATCTAATAGATGCCCACCAACACCAAGATGGGGTGATCATTAAATATGATCACCCAGACGAAG
>CAXNFV010000214.1:0-3687 GCA_964201675.1 Ilumatobacteraceae bacterium
CATCGTCAAGCAACACCACAAGAATGTTCGGCGAGCCTTCAGGTGGCGTCGTTAATGGTGGCCACCATGGCGTCGAATCATCAAAAGTTCGACCAATTTTGCCTTTAAATTCGTTTTTCACGTTCACCCCCGACATAAAAAATTAGCCCCTAAGTGACGACAAATTCGCATTGAAGTACTTTTGAAACAAGCAGTGCGAGTTGGCAGTTATCATTAGGAATACCAGCACTCGTAGCTCAACGGATAGAGCATTTGACTTCGGATCAAAGGGTTGGGGGTTCAAGTCCCTCCGAGTGCGCCAATATCTAATGAGGTTTCGGTGAAGTGGCTCGACTTTCATTTGACTGGCAGACTTGATTCTTGGTGTCGACTTCAGAACAACTAATTCATCTCTCCACTACAAATCTCAGTGTCGTGATCAGTACGCGTGGCAATGTGCCAGCGATCGTCTACTGGGGTTCTAGTCTCGGAAAATCACAACTGAGCGAAACGATGTTCGCGCGACCCGTGCTTGCTGGTGGTCTCGACTTTGACGCGCCATTGGCGATTATCCCCCTACATCGCGACGGGTGGTTGGGTGTTCCAGGCTTAGAAGGTTTTCGTACCGACAAAACTGCGAGTTTTGCAGGCTTGCAAATTTCATCGATTGAAACCTCGACCACATCTGCAACTTTTATTCTTAGCGATAAACATGCGGGTCTTGAAGCAGTTCTGCAGTTGCAGATTGATGCAAGTGATGTATTAAAAGTTTCAGCAACACTGCGCAATCTGGCGAAAACCGCTTACAACTTGCAAGCACTCAGGGTCGCACTACCAATCGCATCGCACGCGAATGAACTTTTAACATTTGGTGGCCGATGGGCGATGGAGTTCGGCGAACATCGCACCCCATGGCACGACTCGACTATCTCTATAACGAATTTGCGCGGGCGAACATCGCACGAAAAATGGCCGCTGGTTTTTGCAGGTACGAACAATTTTGGCGAGCAACATGGCGAAGTTTGGGGTTGCCACTTGGGTTGGAGCGGAAACTTTGAAATTGTTGCCGACGGAGTTACCGAACATCACAAGCATTTACTGTTTAGCGAGCGACTGCACGCAGGCGAAGTTGTGCTGAAACCTGGTGAGTCGTATTCAGCACCGATGATTTATGCCGTGCACTCAAGTGCCGGCTTAAGCAACGCCTCGCAACGCTTTCATAATTTTGTGCGTGCGAACAAGCAACAGACCGATCAATATCACCCCGTAATTCTCAACACCTGGGAAGCCGTCTATTTCAATCAAGACTTTGACACTTTGACGAAACTCGCCGATATTGCTGCTCGTGTTGGCATCGAACGCTTCGTGCTAGACGATGGATGGTTTAACGGGCGAAGAAATGACTCGTCTGGATTAGGCGATTGGACTGTGGATTCTAAAGTTTGGCCTGATGGTCTTGATCGATTGATTGAACATGTTCGCAATCTCGGTATGGAGTTTGGCATTTGGTTTGAGCCCGAGATGGTTAGTCCGAACAGCGATTTGTTCAGCAAACATCCAGATTGGGCGCTTAATGACACGAACTACAAACAAGTCACCAGTCGCAATCAATTGGTTTTAGACATGTCGCGCAAAGATGTTCGCGAATATCTGTTCGACAGTATTTCAAAACTGCTCAAGTCGCACGAAATTGCATATATAAAGTGGGATCACAATCGCGATCTCGTCAGCGCCGGCGCACACGCCCAGACTCTTGGCACATATCAGTTGTTGAGCGAACTCAAAAACGCCCACCCATTGGTGCAGTTCGAATCGTGTGCTTCGGGTGGCGGTCGCGTTGACTTCGGAATTCTTGAATTTGTCAGTCGATTTTGGACAAGCGACTCGAATGATGCACTTGACCGAAAACTCATTCAGCGCAGTGCTTCACGGTTGATGCCGCCTGAAATGCTTGGCTCGCATATTGGCTCGCGAAACAATCACATCACAAAACGCACACACTCTTTGGCTTTTCGCGCAACAACAGCGATTTTTGGCTGGCTCGGTGTTGAGTTTAATTTGCTGTCAGAAACATCTGAAGACCTCGACCGATTGACCGATGTGATTACAAAATACAAAACTTTGCGACCACTACTTCACTCGGGCACATCGTTTACCGAAGATCACCCCGACTCAAACATCGTCGTGCACGGAGTCAGCAGCGTTGATAGCCAACAGACAATTATTTCGATCACTCGACTAGACAATGGCAACAGCAGTCACATTGCTCCGATTCGCATAACCACACTTGAACCGAATTCGATTTATGTGATCAAACCAATGCATTTTGGCAAACCAGCACTTGCCCCCTACCGTGATCTTCCCCGATGGATGACCGAGTCAAGACTTGAGATATCCGGTTTGCAATTGCAGCAAATCGGTTTTATCTGTCCACCTTTGCTCCCAGCGTCGTCGTTTATAGTGACCATAGAAAAAGTTATTTGATGAACGAACACGAACGAATGGATCGGCATACAGGCACACGGGTGCACATCGTTGCCACTCGACAAAATCGTCCTAATTCGCCCACCGAAACTTGCCCGTTTTGCATCGGCGGTGTCGAAGCCCAGGGCGAATATACAGTCAAATCAATTGCGAATCGGTGGCCCGCACTCGAAAACGGCGTTTGCGAAGTTGTGCTTTATTCATCTCAACACGATGCATCGCTTGCATCGCTCGGCCCGGTGGGCATTAGACAAGTAATCGACTTATGGAGTGAACGCACCGAGCAACTTCAGCGACAAGACGACATAAATTATGTTTTGATTTTTGAAAATCGCGGCGCGCAAGTTGGCGCGACGATTCAACATCCGCACGGGCAGATTTATGCTTTTGATCATGTTCCCGCGCGCCAACAGCGACTACTGAGTTCACAATGGAAGCCCGAACTTGATTCTGGTTCACGCGAAATTATTTCGACACCATTCTTCATCACCTACGCCCAATATGCATCAATTCACCCCGTGTCACTAGTTGTTGCACCTCGCCAAAGAGTTGCAACAGTCAATGAACTCTCAGATTTACAACGCACAGATTTTTCTGAAACATTGCACCGAGTTTTTTCGGCACTTGACAAACTGTTTGACGAGCCAATCCCCTACATGATGTGGATTAACCAATCTGCAGACTCAAACTCATTCAGAGACCCATGGATGCACATGGAGATAGTTTCGCCTTGGCGTGCACAAAATGTACAGCGCTTCATCGCCGCAGCCGAAGTTTCTACCGAGGAATACTTCAACCCGGTTGATCCTGACGATATTGCGCAACGCTTGCGCAAATTAATCGAATGATGCGCGCGGTTGCGCCAGGACGCGTCAACCTGCTTGGCGACCATACCGACTACACGGGCGGAATGGTCTTTCCGATGGCGATAAATCGTTTCACGACTATTGACTTTGCGCCGTCTGATAAATCGGTTGTTGAGTTGCACTCTCAAGACGAAGAATCGTCTGCAATTATTCAACTTCCGGTCGCCGAATCACAAATTTCGGCAATTGGTTGGGCCAGATATATCGCGGCCGTTGCCAAAGAGTGCGACGCCACCCGCGGCATCAAAGGCAACATCACGACGACTATTCCAATTGGTAGCGGTCTTTCTTCGAGTGCGGCACTCGAAGTGGCCACCGCACTTGCCCTTGGTTACACAGGATCAGCACTCGAACTCGC
>CAXNFV010000215.1:0-3381 GCA_964201675.1 Ilumatobacteraceae bacterium
AAAGCCTCTATACTTGAGATGACCTTTAAAGTTCTAAGAACCGGAGGCGTGGGTTTAGGCCCACGCCTTTTGTTCTCTATCGGGTGTCTTTTTGGTTGATAAAAAAGGCTATTTAGTATTGATTTGCTAGTTATTAACCGCGATTCGAAGAGAAAGGAGAGATATCTAATGGAAACGAGCACAAGCGACAATTCAGGCACCAGTGCAAGCGAAAATTTCGGCACGAATGTAGGCACGAATCTAATAGTCACGCGGATCAGCGAACTTGTCGCACCGATCGTTAGCGATCTCGGCCTTGATCTCTATGACCTCGAATTTGTGAGTGGAGTCGTGCGAGTTGTCGTCGATACAAAGCCAGGCACGCTTGGAGAAAACGGTCGACCCGCAGGTGTTGACCTCGAGAAAATTGGGTTGCTTACTCGTTTAATTTCAAAAGAATTCGACCACGCCGAGCCAGTACCTGGTCGGTACACACTTGAAGTAACAAGCCCAGGACTTGAGCGTAATTTACGATTGCCGCGCCATTACGTGCGCGAAGTCAACAAAGAAGTTAACGTGCGCTTGACCGCGCCACTTGAAACTGGCGGCGAGCGTCGCATTCAAGGCGTGTTAGTCGGCGCAGATGAGCGCGAAATCACGGTGCGCAATGCGAGTGATGTCGAAATCAAAATCAAGTACGCAACGATTGATCGTGCTCGAACAGTTTTCAAATTTGAGACGACTTCAAAGCAAGATGCGCGTCATTCGAAGAATTCAAAACACAAGTTCGCAAACACAACGGAGGCCAAAGCATCATGAGCAACATGGACATGTCAGAAGCGCTGCGCATGCTCGCAGCCGATCGCGGAATCACTCTCGATGCACTATTGCAAGTTCTTGTCGAGGCTTTGGCAACCGCATACAAGAAGCGACCCGGTGCCGCAGACGAAGTAATCGTTGGAGTAAACCCAGACAACATGGATATCACTTTTACGGCATACGACGTAAACGACGACGGTGAATGGATCAACGAACGAGATGACACACCAAAGAAAGACGAACTCGGTCGAATCGCCGCGGTGACTTTTCGTCAGGTGATGAGTCAACGAATTCGAGAAGTTGAGCGCGAGCGCAAGTTCGAAGAGTATGCGAATCGCGAAGGCGACATTGTCTCAGGAACGGTGCAAAAGACCGACACTCGCTACACGTTGCTCGATCTTGGTCGAGTCGAAGCGTTGTTGCCACAAGCAGAGCAAGTGCTCGGCGAGACACGCGAGCCAAACGCTCGTCTCAAGGCATACATCGTCGAAGTACGTCGCACGCCAAAGGGTCCACAGATTGTCGTAAGTCGAACTCACCCAGGTTTGATTATGCGACTTTTCGAAATGGAAGTACCTGAGATTGCCGACCGAATTGTAGAAATCAAATCGTGTGCTCGTGAACCGGGTCAACGCACGAAAATTGCCGTGTGGTCGAACGATAAGGCAATCGACCCTGTCGGTGCTTGTGTTGGCGCGCGTGGTGGGCGAGTGCGAATGGTTGTCAACGAATTGCGTGGAGAAAAAGTAGACATCATCCCATTTAGCGAAGACAAGCGCGATTTCATTGCCAAGGCGATGTCGCCTGCGAAAGTCACTGAGGTTCGCTTAAGCGCCGACGAGACACAAGCCGATGTAATCGTGCCCGATTTTCAATTGTCATTAGCGATTGGCAAGATGGGTGTCAACGCCACACTTGCTGCGCGTCTGACTGGCGTGCGAATCGATATCAAGAGCGAATCAGAAGCTGCTGCCGAAGGCAACGGAGTGGTGCGACGCGCAGTTGAGACCACAACCGAGTCTTTGTATGCAGAAGGTGAATGGAAGACCAACACCGATACTGGCGCAATGGAGTGGCACGCGGCTGATGGATCAATTCTGAGTCAAGAACAAGTGGCTGCGCAATCTGGTGCATCAACGCAAGAATCGAAAGGCTAGACACTTTGCCAAAGGCTAAACGCGTTCACGAGATCGCCAAAGAACTCGGAATGACAAACGCTGAGGTTATTGACCTCAGCGGAAAACTCGGCATAGGTGTAAAGGGCCCATCTTCAACGATCATTGACGCACAAGCTGATCGAATTCGTGCGCGCGCTGAACGCGAGAATTTGACACGAGAAACACAACCTGAAGAGGTTTCTGACAAGCCAGTCAGAAAAGCTGCAGCGAAAAAAGTTGCCGGCGCAAAAAAAGTCGCGGGTGTAAAGAAAGTTGCCGGCGCCAAAAAGACTGCGTCGAAAAAAGTTTCAGAAACTGATTTGCAAGTTGAAACACCACAAGCATTGGTCGAGACGGCGACTACGCAAGTTACGCAATCAGTACCAGCGACACAAAATGTACAAAATCTGCAAGGCGATGAGACGGCTCCGCGAGAGACTGAAGGTGGTGCTGGGCGCGTAGTTTCATCTGCTCAACCAAACAGACCAGGTGCCGTCACAAACGCGGCGCATACCATGCGACCTGCGCCTGCGCGACCGATTCAGCCGTTGCAACCACAACCGGTTCGACCAGCGCCGCAAACACCAGCGTCTCAAGCGCCAGCAGCAAGCACGCCAACGCAACAACCGATGCGACCAACTCCTCCAGGTGTGCGACCAGCGACTCCGGGTTCGCGTCCGATTCCGCCACCTCCTGGCTCTTCGCGCCCAATCCCACCACCACCTGTTGCGCGTCGACCTGAAGGTGGGGTAACTCGTCCACCGTTCAATCGTTCTGCACCTCGTAGCACTGCGCCGTCGACAAACGCACGCACCGGTCGAATTCCTGCTTCACAACTTGGTCGTGGTCCGGCTGGTTCAGGCGGTCGCACTAGTACAGATCGTTCAGCACCTGGTCGTAGTCCTGGCGGTCTTGGTGGTCGTCCCGGTGCACCAACTGGTGGACGCGGAACTGCTCTTGGTCGAAGCAGTCCAACTGGTCCTGGCGGTCGTCCTGCGCAGGGTCGTGGTCCTGGTGGCGGGCAACGTCGTGGTCCGCGTAAAAAAACCAGAGGTCAACGTCGTCAAGAGTTTGAAGAGCAACTTCCGCAGACGCCGACAAGTTACACGCCGAGTGCCAGTCCTGTCCCGGAGGGGATAATTGTGATTGAGCGCGGCGGTTCGTCACAAGAGTTCGCTCCGAAATTAAATCGCCCACCGGCCGATGTCGTGCGATTCTTGCTTGAACACGGCGAAATGGTTACCGCGACAATGACGCTCGTCGATGAACAAATGGAACTGTTCGCACTTGAGTGTGGTGCAGAAATTTTGCTTGTAGACCCGGGTCAACAAGAAGAACTCGAATTGCAAGCAATGTTTGATGATGCAGACGACGATGATCCTGAGACGCAAATGATTCGTCCGCCAATCATCACAATCATGGGACA
>CAXNFV010000216.1:0-3650 GCA_964201675.1 Ilumatobacteraceae bacterium
AAGATCTAGGCGATGCAATTACCTTGAATCTTCGAATCAAACATGTTCAGGCCGATCTCTTAGATGAATGGAAGTTTGATCGCTCGGTGACTCATGTATTGCAACTTGCCGCAGACGGGTCATCAAATGCGTACAGTCAAAAAGCATCAGATGATTTCGTCAAATTCTCATTACGACTTATCGACTGGTGTGAGACGCTCTTGTACAAGCCGGTTGTCTTACACGCGAGTTCGGGTGCGTGTTTCGGATATATGCCCCTTAATTCTGATCTCAGGTCTGAAAACGGTGCTAGTAGTACCAGGAACGAGGTATGGTCCAAGGCAAATTTTGTTGGAGGTCGTTTAAAAGCCGAACAGTTATTGCAGCAGGCTCATGATCTAAATAAATTTGATCTACGAATAGCAAGACTTTTTTCGTTTATTGGTGAACACATTCGAGAAAAGATTCACTATGCGGTTCCATCGTTTATTTCGATGGCGAAGACTTCAGGAGTCATCCACATTACGGGTGATCCGATGACAGTCAGAAGTTACTTATCGGCCGATGATATGTCTAACTGGCTTGTCGCGGCGTTGCGATCCGATGATGAGTTACCTCTGCTGGCAATTGGAAGTTCTATCCCTGTGACGATGACTGATCTAGCTGATTTTATTGCGGAGCAATTTTCGGCGAAAGTCGTTATTAATGATCAACATACATCAGGTGATATCTATGTCGCAGATAATGAACTAACAAAGGATTTACTCAAAGTTGGCGAGACAATCTCATGGAAAGATGCTCTACTAGACTTAACCAAAGTTTAGTAAAGATATTTTTATTCGATTACACGAGGATAAATGGCTATTTTGAGCACTATGACTGGCGCAGATGTAGTTGCCGCGTTACTTGTTGAGCGGGGCGTAGAAGTCATTTTTTGTATCACGGGCGCCGGAAACCTCGCGTTGGTTGACGCAATCGGCCGGAATACAAAAATTAAGTTTGTGTTTTCGCATCATGAACAAGCGGCAGTGATGGAAGCACAAGGGTATTCAAGGGTTTCCGGCAAGGTCGGTGTTGCACTCGTAACTACCGGAGGTGGCACAGTCAATTCATTGTCTGGAATCTTGAGTGCATACCTTGATTCGATTCCCGTACTAATTTTGTCTGGCAACGAGAGCTCATTTCATTGTGAGAATATGCAAGAATTTCGTGCCTACGGTGTACAAGTTTTTGATTCGAAGACAGTTGCCGAGCCAATAACAAAATCTGCGTCACGAATCTTGTCGTCAACCGAAATCACTTCAAAATTCAACCAAGCATGGGTGGCCGCATCGACCGACCGAATGGGGCCAGTGCTTGTTGACTTTCCAATGGATTTGCAACGCAAAATTACCTCGCAATCTGAACAAATCTTGATTTCAGTGCCTCAAAAAGAGAATTCAGATAAAAGCCAAACAGCATCCAACATTAAGTTGATCTCCGAATGTTCCAAGCGATTAAGCAAAGCCAATCGCCCCTTGCTCTATTTCGGTAATGGAATTCGTGGCGAGAATGCCTTGCTCAAGGCCCAGGAGCTGGTTGAAAAGTATCAAATTCCATTCTGTCTCTCTTGGTCCGCCCTAGATTTATTTGAAGATTCGCATCCATTGAATATGGGTCGAATCGGCATCTATGGCGACAGGGCAGCGAATATTATTTTGCAGAAGAGTGATTTCATCCTCTGTGTCGGCACAAGATTGGCGATTCCTCAAATTGGATACGACAGAGATGATTTTGCGCGAATGGCCGATCGCTGGATAGTTGATATTGATTCTGTAGAGCTTTCAAAATTTGCAAAGAACCAATGGAATTCGATCTGTCAGTCGTCTGACTCCTTTCTAGAGCAAGCGTCTAAAGATCTTTCAGAACTTTTGCTCAGCGATTCGTTTACCAGTTGGGTTGCTGATGCAAAAGATATTTGGCGAAAACTTCCGCGGTCGGAGCAAATTGGTGCGGCAGTTGATTCAACGCACACAGTACATTCTTTTGATGTCATCAACTTTCTGAATTCTGCTGTGCACGATAATTCAATTGTCGCGACTGATGTTGGCGCTGGGTTGTTAACCGGTCACTACGCGCTTGCCGCCAAAGGGACGCAACGGATTTTCACATCACAAGGCCTTGGGGAGATGGGATTTGGATTACCGGGGGCGATTGGCGCTTATTTTGCAGACCCAAAACGTCAGCTTATTTGTTTAAATACCGATGGTGCAATTATGTTCAACTTGCAAGAATTGCAACTCGTCAAACATCACAAGATTCCGATGAAGTTGTTCATTTTTAATAATGACGGGTACACAATGATTAAAATTTCACAACAGAATTTGTTTGAGTCAAGAGTTTCTGGTTCAGATATCAATTCTGGGATCAGTTTCCCATTGTTTTCGGACTTAGCCAAGACTTTCGGTTTTGAATACTGTTTGGTAGATAATACAAATAGTTTCGAATCAGTGTTACGCCCAGCGCTTGAATCGCCAGAAGCATTTTTGATTGAAATCAAGATGTCGCCAGATCAGAGGTATTTACCGAGGCTCGCAACCAGCAAGCTTGCAGACGGCACACTGGTCTCGCCACCACTAGAGGATCTTGATCCAATGATTTCAATAGAATCGTTAAGAGACTTACTGGGTTACCAGCCACACGCAAATTCATATAAGTCGAGAGGTTTGCCCTATGAGCAACGACAAAATTAAAGTCGCGGTTATCGGAACTGGAAACATCGGTACCGACCTTTGTGAGCGATTGTTGAAAGACCCTAAATTTGAAGTAATCGCATTCGTTGGTCGTCGATCAACTAGTTCTGGACTGACTCGGATGCATGGGCGAGTGTCACACTTGCTGGATTCTGGGATTGAATCTCTTGAGCCGCTATGGGCCCAACTTGACGGAGTCTTTGACGCAACATCGGCCTCGGCGCACGCTGAACACTGGGCGATTGTACAGCGGCATAAAAAGTGGATAATTGATTTGACTCCATCGCGAATCGGCAAGCCATTAGTGCCTGTCTTGATCGATAGGTCTCCTTCAATGAAAATTTCACAAGACTTTGTTGCGAATTATTCGATGGTCACATGCGGAGGACAATCTTCTGCGGCACTAATTTATGCAATCACAAAGCATGCCAAGTCGGTTGAAGAAGTTGAAATCTCATCTAGTATTGCCTCATTGTCGGCTGGGCCAGCTACTCGCAACAATATTGATGAGTACATTGACTCAACAGAAAATATGGCGACATTGCTCACTGGATGCTCGGCAGTTAAATCAATACTCGTGTTGAACCCTGCAGAGCCGCCAGTGATGATGCGTACCACAGTGCCTGTAAGAGCGGCGAACTTTGATCTCGTGCAGATACTGCAAGAATCTCGCGATTTGGTCGCAAAAGTCAAAAGTTACGTGCCTGGCTACGATCTCGTGGTCGAGCCACATGTAGCTGGCAGTGGACAAATTTCGGCAACTGTAAAAGTATTGGGTTCGGGCTATTATCTACCTGAATATTCGGGAAATCTGGACATAATAAACGCCGCTGCTGTTGAAACTGCCACACAGCACGTGCACTTAAGTCGCTTAAATCGTGAGAGAATAACCACATGATTTCTTTTTATGACGTGACACTTCGTGATGGTAATCATGCG